>JANNAZ010000140.1:0-9959 GCA_031384895.1 Cyclobacteriaceae bacterium
AGTGGATTTTGCAAGTAGGAAGCGTATATCGGGTCCTGCTGGGCGAAAGAAGTAATAACTAAAAGTGAAAAGTGAAAAGTGAATACTGCCCTCCAGAGACGACGGGAACTCCAACCTAGTCCGATGGATATAGGGACAGAAAGTAGTTGTTTATTTTTCATTTCTCTGGCCATATCTTTCAATATTGTAATTTAAGCTATTGCTACGGTACAACAAAGTTCCAATTGGGCAAGCATGGTCATATCCCTGAATTCTACTTTCTTAATGATAGATACCCCGTCTTCGAAGGCACACTACCTTCGAAATCAATTCGATAGAAATATGTTCCCGAAGGTAATTCATTGCCATTTTGGTTCAGTCCGCGGAATACATTGGTAATGTTATCGTAGTCTTTGGCTTCGAATACAACATCTCCCCACCGATTGAAGATGGTGACTTTGTTGCTCTTGGTACTAGGAAGGATATCGATGTATTGAATGGTCAACTCTTCGTTCTTCCCATCTCCGTTGGGTGATATCGCGTTATAGACAGAGAGGTCGCCAGCTACCTCGATGGTAATTTCCTGTTGCGCGCAGTTTGACGCCTGGTCACATGCTTCAATGGTTAGGCGATCGGTTCCCACAAAAGGGATGCCCGCATAGTCAACTTCAAGTACACCGTTAGTGACGCTTGCCATTGCACCACTAATTGGTTGTTGAACAACCGTGATCGAACTGATGTCGATGGGGCTGCTGACCGTCGATACGAGCGGGGCAATATCAAGCGTTGTTTTCCCACCCGCAGTTGACTCGAGTGCAGTAGCTGCGATAACCGGCGTACAAGATTTGATTTCGGCGAGTACCGATATTCTTGGACTTTCACATGTGCCATTGTTGATACTTACAAAGTAGGTCGTTGACGTTGATAGTGGGGGGGTGTTGTAAGTGTTGCCCATTTCTCCGGCGATTGGACTTCCACCGGTTGATACCATGTACCAACGATATTGCCCGTCGATGCCACCGGAGGAATTCAGTAATACAGTAGCTGTTGGCGAACACCCAATTCCTCCGGTGACAGTGGGCGATGAGGGTAACAGAATGACTGTCGCCGTTACAGAACTTCGTGCGCTCTCGCAAGTGCCGTTGTTGATGGCAACGTAGTAAACAGTGGTAGCTGAAAGGAGGGGTGAGAGATAGGAATCGTTGACGGCACCACCAATGGGAGTGCCTCCGGCAGAAAGCGTGTACCAGCGATACTGTCCATTGATTCCGCCAGACGCAGACATTGAGATACTTGTAGAGGCACAGCCTGAATTACCAGATGTTCCTGGTGGGGATGGCAAAGTATTTATAAAGAGCCCCTCATCATTTGTGATTACTTCCGCGGCAAGATCTCCATTGATTCGGCACCGGTAACGACCCACACCGAAGGCTCCCGTTGTATTGATCGACAGCGAATTTGTTGTAGCGCCTGAGTAGTTAGGTCCATTCGCTATATCAACGAACGCGGGTGGTCCATTGGGGCTGAACTGCCATTGATAGGTAATGTTGGATGTGCCCACACTGTTGGTGGTGAAGGAAGCCGTTACTCCTTCGCAGGCAATAAAATCGGAAGGCTGAAGGGTGATGTTGATGACGGGAATAATGATAAAGCTTCCGGCGCTGGTGGCTGAGTTGCAACCAACCGTTACCATAACCGTGCCGCTGGATGCCCCAGCAGGAACAGTGGTCGTGATACTTGTGGGTGTCGACCCTGTAATAACTGCGGTAACGCCATTAAATTTTACAATAGTGTTAAGTGATGTGGTGTTGAAATTGGTTCCATTGATGGTAACCGGCGTACCTATTGTGCCTGCGGTTGGTGAAAATCCCGTGATCGTGGGTGGCGGGAGGGAAGCGACAAGGTTGAGGAGAACGGAGATGGAAGAACCGAATTGATTGGCTACGGCGAGATCAGCTTTACCATCCCCATCGAGATCTCCGATAGCAACGGCCTGCGGAGTGTTTCCGGTGAGGAAATCCTGATTCGTTGCAAAGCCTATGTTGCCGGCTCCGGTACTGGTGTTTTGAAATACAGCCACCTTATCACCAAAATCCGGGACGGCGAGATCAGTTTTACCGTCGCCGCTTAGGTTGCTCATGGCCACCCAGAAAGCCCCCACTCCGGCGGGGAGGTCAGCCTGTACAGCAAAGGCAATGCTGCCCACGCCGCTGCTGGTATTCCTAAATAGTGATACATTATTGCTTGCTGCATTGGCGACCGCAATGTCTGCCTTTCCATCTCCATCAAGGTCTCCTATGGAAACGGAATTTGGTGAATCGCCTGTGGGGAGGTCCACCTTCGCAGCGAAAGTGATGGAGCCTGCAGCGGAAGTATTTCGAAATACCGAAATGGTATTGCTCGTATAGTTGGTCACCACAAGATCGAAGAGGCCGTCGCCGTCAAGGTCGCCGTTGGAAACGTCTTGGGCGGCCTGTCCGGTGGGGAAATCGATTCTTAAGCCGAAATTGATAACACCCGGGCCGCTGCTGGTGTTGCGAAAAACAGAAATAACATCATCGGTATCGCTTGTAACTGCCAAGTCCACCTTACCGTCGAGGTTAAAGTCGGTGGACGTTATTCCATGAGGGAAAAGGCCTGTGGCGAAATCAATTTTCCCGGCAAAGTTGATATTTCCCGGACCGGTGCTGGTATTCCGAAAGACCGAAACTGTATTGGTTGTTTCATTGGCTACTGCCACGTCTTGCTTGCCATCGCCATCGAAGTCACCTATGGATAGCGCATAGGGCGACCCGGCGCCGGTGGAGAAATCTATTTTGGACGCATAACTCACGTTGCCAGGTCCGCTGCTGGTATTGCGGAAAATGGAAATGGTATTATCGGAAAAATTGGCCGTCGCCATATCGATTTTTCCGTCCTGGTCAAAGTCGCCCAAGGCGATGGCATAAGGCTCAAGGCCAGTGGTTACATCTACTTTGGGAGCAAATGCGGAAGCGTCAATAATCTGAGAGCACCCAAAGTTCACAATGAATGGCTGTCGGGTGTAAGTGACCAGACCATTGACCAACACCGAAATAGGCTGAAACGTGGCGCCAACTGGAACAGTCACTTCTATTTGCGTAGATGTTGCTGCAGTCACGGTTCCCCGTGTTGCGCCAAAGTAAACGATGTTATTGGCAGGTGTGGCGCTGAAGTTTGTTCCAGTGATGGTAACCGTTGTGCCTACTGGGCCAGAGGTTGGCGTAAAGGAAGTGATCGTGGGGGAGGGAGTGGTGACCGTAAAGTTGCTTGTACTCGTAGCTGTATTACCAGCAACAGTGACGGAGATAGTTCCCGTGGTTGCACCCGTGGGAACGGTGGTGGTGATAGAAGTAGCTGTGCTTGCCGTGACGACTGCGGTAGTTCCATTGAACCTTACTGTGTTGTTGGCTGGTGTGGTGCTGAAGTTTGTTCCGGTAATGATAACTGTTGTGCCAACAGGGCCAGAGGTAGGGGTGAAAGACGTAATTGATAATGGTTGATTCAAACTTTGAATAAAGATGTCAGTGCCTCCAATCGGGGTTAGGTTTTCGGTTCCCGATGTCGGATCAAAATCCACCGTGCCATTAAAATCTCCCGTAATAAATATGTTAAACGAATTGTCGACAGCTATCGAGGTACCGTACTCACTGGAAGTTCCGCCACTCCGTATTGCCCAAACAAAATTTCCCGAGGCATCTAATTTACTTACAAAAATGTCCAAAATCCCTAGATCGGTGAGGTTAAATGCTCCCGCTCCAGGGTCAAAGTCAACGGTACCTTGAAATTGTCCAGTCGTAAATACATTCCCCAAAGCATCAAGAGCTATTGCAACACCTGACTCCAATCCAGTTCCCCCCATTTGTTTTGCCCAGATGAAGTTTCCGTTTGTGTCCAATTTGCTAACAAAAATGTCCAGGGCTCCGATAGAAATTAAGTTAAAGATGCCTGGCCCCGGGTCAAAATCTGCCGTGGAAGCAAAGGATCCTGTAGTGTGCACATTGCCCGAAGCATCAACGGCAATAGAATAGCCAACATCAGAGGAGGCCCCGCCCAACTGCTTTGCCCAAGCAAAATTTCCTGATGCATTCATTTTGCTAACAAAAATATCTTCGCTTGCAGCCGTAAGGTTGAAGACTCCAGCGCCTGGATCAAAATCTGTTACACCATCAAATTGTCCGGTGGTATACACGTTGCCGGACAGATCGGTAGTAATGGATCGGCCTTCACTGACGCCAGTTCCGCCCATTGCCTTTGCCCAGACAAAATTACCCAGCGCATCTAATTTGCTAACAAAAATATCCGCTGCTGCTGCAGTAAGATTAAAAGTGGCGGGTCCGGGGTCAAAGTCAGCAGTAAGCTGAAAGTATCCGGTTGTAAGTACATTACCCAAATCATCCACAGCAATAGAAGAACTGTTGTCACCCTCAGGTCCGCCCAATTGTTTAGCCCATATAAAGTTTCCGGAAGCATCTAATTTGCTTACAAAAATATCCTGTCCACCTGCACCTGCAGGGTCAATAAGATTAAAGACCGAAGGCCCCGGGTCAAAATCTGCCGTGAACCTGAATGTTCCGGTGGTATACACATTTCCCGAAGCATCTACTACAACGGAATTTCCGCCATCTCCAGAAGGACCACCCATTGCCTTGGCCCATACGAAGTTTCCATTGGCATCTAACTTACTGACAAAGATATCACTAAGTCCCTGAGAGGTAAGGTTGAAGACTCCTGCGCCCGGATCAAAGTCTACTGTTCCTCTAAAGTCTCCCGTAGCGTAAACATTCCCCGATACATCCGTTGTGATGCTCCGTCCAAGGTCATTAGTCGTTCCTCCGATTTTTCTTGCCCATTTAAGGGCCACAGTTTCTTGTGAGAAACATTTTGTGCCACAAACCAAAAGAAAGGCCACAATAAAAATCTGATTTATCAATCTCATGGCAGTCTATTCGTTTTCATTTGAAGAAATAGTTTCATTCAATGTTACCCCACGCCTGCGCAACCGATAGTAAAAACCCTAACCCGCCAACGCAGGCTATTTACCCTTCAAATGTGAGCATAGTTATGTTGCAAGTAAATCGCATGATCATGTGATAGGATGCCATGCCCAGCCCCAGGAACGGGTTAGTCCTTTAGAAAATCATCCGTTAGGCCTTTAGCTGCTTTAAACCGCCTGAAGAAATATTCATTTGGCCGTTCGCGTTCAAAGTCAATCATTTCTTTCATTTCAGTTTGCGAAAAACCACTGGTATAGCATTGGATGGCGTGCGCTGCCTTCTGTTCGTCTTCTTCGGTGTAGGTTAGTTTTACATTAAAATACTGGTCGTCTGCATACCGCACCTAGCCGTCACCTTTTCCTTCTTGCGACTTAGTCCATCCAAAATAGTAAAGCGGATATTGGTCAACCCATCCTTCGCGCAGGAGAAGTTCGGTAACCAGACTGCTTACAATAATATGTTCAGGGTGGCCATACTCTCCATCCGGACCAAATGTTAGTATACCGGCTAGTCTATGAATTGAGCGGTATCAGAGTTTCGAATAAACGGAGGCCTTTTCCAGTAGGTCAGGCTACGCCAGGCCCACTCGAAAGGGCCATAGTTAAAATACTTCAACCAAATCGTACTGAAGAGAAGCTGAAACACACAGACTGCTACCAGGACGAGGTATACTTCATATCGTTGTAGCTGACCAAACAACCCGAAGCCTATACCATTGAAAATAACCCCACAGATTAATGACTGCATCAGGTAATTGGTAAACGCCATCTGCCCCGCGGGTCTCATTATAGCGAATAGTCCACTAATCCAACCTGATTTGTAAAGCAGCATGACAAGCCCGAAAAAGCCAATGGCACGGGCGGTGCGACTTATTTCAAAAAATGAAAAAGGTACATTCTTGTAGAATTCAAACCAGCTAAAATGATTGTCAATCCTGAATTGCAAATAAAGCCATGATAAGGGCAGGCCTATGGCTAGTCCGACGATGCACATCCAGGCATACACCTTGTTTGGCGCTTTGGCGGTAATGATGTCCAGCTTGAAAAATGCCATCCCGAGAAACATAAACACAAGTACATCCCACAGTGATAAGTAAGTGTAGGTAATGAGGTTATTCAGGTATTTATCCGTTCTGAATCTATAGACTGAAGCATAGTCTCCAATTGCTTGTTCGATTTCACTATTCATTTTCTTAATCTTTGAGGATTGTTCGAACCTGTTCTTGAAGGCGAGCATTTCCTCAAGGTCCTTGGTTTGTTGCGTGTTAAGTTTTGTTTTTGTGGTATCGATCATGGCCGCCGCTTCGCCAGCCTGAATCATTTTTTTGTCCTGGAAGGTGTCTCTGTTCTCGCGGGCTATCATGAGTAGGGAGCAGACGCCGGCAGCCAGAATCAACTTTTTTGGCGACCAATCCCGGAATACAAAGAGCAGCATACCACATAAGGCATAGTCAAGCAGGATGTCTCCATTCCAGAGTAAGAGGTAAATGTCAATAAGCGAGAAGAGAATTAGCCACAATTGTCTTCTGAAGAAATAGTCTGCAGGTTGGAGGCCATCTGACTTTTTTTGCTGCCGTCCAATGAATAGTATGATTCCTGCACCGAAGAGCATGGAGAAAAGAGCCCGCTGTGTGCCATCAAAAATCCAGTTGACGGCGTACCAGAGAGAATAGTTGATGGTGCCAAATTCATTTAGTGTTGAAGGATCGTGGCCGACGATGCCGGGAAAGGCAAAGCTTTGTATGTTGAGCAGCAGGATGCCGAAAATGGCGATGCCCCGAAGTATATCGAGTACAACGATGCGTTCGGATTGGGCGGTAGGTGCAATTGAATTTGTCATGAGGGCGATTCAACAATAACTGGTCGTGCGACTGGTCTCCATTTTATATTTTGATTTACCCGCACATTGGAAAACCTCATTGCACCAGTTTTTCATTAATAGCCTTAGACACCGCTTCCGTCTGCGAATGAACCTGCAGTTTTTCGTAGATCTTCTTGATATGGGTACGGACGGTGTCCAGACTGATCTCCGCCAGCCCCGCAATCATTTTGTAGCTGTTGCCCTGGCTGAGCAACGTGAGTATTTCGTTTTCACGGGGGGTAAGCTGATAGGCGTTCTCAGAAGGTTTTTGCATGGAAGCAATGACCATCCGGGCAATGGTGGGTGACATGGGCGCCCCACCTTCCAGTACTTCCTCAATGGCCGAAAACAATTTTGTGGAGATATGTTTCTTCAATAAATATCCCGAGGCCCCGGCTTTGATGGCCTGCAGCACATTGCCATTGTCGTCAAAAACGGTGAGCATGATGATCGGCAGTGTATTCCCTGCCGCACGCAGTTGCCTGACTGCTTCAATGCCATTCGTGCCCGGCATATCAATATCCATGAGCACGACATCGGGCGTATGAGCTGCTACATTTATGGTGGCGGACTTCGCATTTGGATAATCGGCTGCCAATTCAAACTCTTTGTTAGCGCGTACCAGGGAGCAGAGGCTTTCCCGGAGTTGGTCATTGTCTTCAAAAATGAGTACGCGCACCATGGGTTGAAATCAATTTGTAAAGTTTACGATCTGTCTGTCAAAAGCCAATACCGTATTCATGTGATGGGAACCTTGACGACTATCTCTGTGCCTGTTTGCGGCTTGCTTTTGCGGGTAAGGCTTCCCTGCAGCGCTGCTGCTCTGGCCTCCATATTCTTGAGTCCGTTGCCACTTTTCGTAACGGAGGGCTCAAAACCTTTTCCATTGTCGCGCACGGTAAGGTGCAAGCTTCCATTTTCACGATTGAGTAGAATATCTACCTTGTTGCCTTCGCTGTGTTTAGCCGCATTATTGATAGCCTCTTTGAAGATCAAGAACAGGTTCTTTCGTTTTTCTGCCGTCAATGTCATAGCGCTAGTACCGGCATCCACATCAAAATGGTAGTCTATATCTTTGGGCTCCAGTATCTCACCTGCAAATTCTTTCATCTTGTTAATCATTTGTTCGACTGAATCATTGCCCGGATTGATCGACCAGACGATGTCGCTCATCGTCTCCATCATGTGGGCGGACTGGGATACTATCTTTTTCAGTTGATGGCCTGCTTCCCCACTTTCGTTCAGCGCCAGCTGACTCATGATGTTGATGCTGGATAATGTGGAGCCGATATCATCGTGCAGGTCGCGGGCAATTCCTTGACGCATTCGCTCCAACTCCAATTGGCGCTTTGTTCGGTTCATGATCCGGTAGCGATTTATCAGCAGCAAGCCGATCACCATAGCAGAGAGGAGCGCTATGCCGAGAATCGTCTGATTGGCCCGTTGCTGTCTTAATTCGGCATCGTTCAATGCCTGCTCCTTTTTCAGCAGCTCTATTTCTTTTTCCTTCTTTTCGCTTTTGTACTGCTCTTCCAGTTGCTTCATTTGAAGGAGCACCGAGCTTCCTTCGATACTGTCTTTCAGTTGCTCATGTTTTTTCAGATAATACAGGGCTTTGTCAAACTGCTTTCTGGAAGCATGATATTCACTTAGTCTTGAATATTCCAGGGCTTCCCCTGCCCGGTCACCGGAGTTGATGAATGTATTTAGGTTGGAAATAAAAGTCGTCTCGGTTTCCCTTTCTTTTTTTTCCATTAAGCGAAGTCCATTGAGTTCGGATCTTATTTTAGCCGTCATGGTGCTGTCGCCTGCTTTTCTGGAGAGCAAAAGGCTTTGCGCAATAGTCTCCCTGCCCTTTAAACCATTTCCCATGCGTCCATAAAGCATGCCTAGCTGAAATTGACATCTTGCTTCTTCCTTGATCAAGTTCATTTCTCGGGAAATCTGAAGAGCCTGATTGTAATATTGTTCACTGGTTTCGAATTTTTGCAGCTCCTTGTAGACGTCGGCGATTCCCGTAAAGGCGGTAATGGTGCCGCGCTTGTCTTGCAGTTCTTTCTTCAGGTTGAACGATTGCTCAAAATATTTTTTCGCCTGTTCGAATTGCTTCAGGTTGAGAAAGTCGTTTCCCAGACTCTGCAAGCAAAAGGATTGCCCCCGTTTGCTTCTTAGCTTATCGAATAGTGTCAATGACTGCAAATGATAGTTTACCGCATGCTTATACTCGCCAAGATCAAAATATGTGTTGCCAATGTTAAGCAACTGACCAGCACGGCTTTCATTTTCAGTTGTGAGTAGGTGGAGGTTGTCCAGCATGAAGGGGAGCGCCTTCCGATATTCGCCCTGGTTCTTGTAAAAGAGACCGGCTATTTGCCCATAGGCAATCTTTATTTTAGTGGCTGAGGGATCGGCTTTGGCCAATGTCCCCAACTCATCAAGATAATAGGCCGCACTATCCATTCTCCCTGAGTTTTGATGCAGGGTTACCATATATCCGTAGGCACCAGCCAGCTTTCGATTATTTTGTTTGGAGCGAGCAAGGGTCATTGCCTGGTATGCGTATGATTTGCCCTTTTCTGCGTCTTTGCGCAGGAATTCAAATGTCAGGTCCAACAGTGCATTCATCTCAATGGTGTCGCGACGATGTTGAGCCACGATACGCTGCAGGCTGTCGGTCACGCTGTTCTGGGCAAGGAGCAGATGCACTGTAAAAACAAATGATATGGATAGGGATACTTTCAAGTGGGGTCAGGCGTCTTGATTTCTATTGGGAAATATAAACTGATTTCTTCGCTTTTCTGACGTTGATTTAATTGAGGTAAGGTAATTTTACCGCAGAGATGCAAAGATGCAAAGAGAAAGGCATTGCTTCGCGCCTCCGAGTCTCCTATGTTTGAAAAGTCATTAAATGTAGGGATTTCAATCAGAAGCTAAGTACCCATACATTTGATTTTGAAGGTGAAAAAGGGTGAGAGTACATCCGCGCCTAAGCAGTCTATAAGACATGCTGTCGCAGAGATATTACCTCATCCTTTTTTATCTCTTTGAGCTTGAACAGAATGTAAGGAACTCTGCATGACGGAGTATCCAGAATATCCTACCAGG
>JANNAZ010000158.1:0-9806 GCA_031384895.1 Cyclobacteriaceae bacterium
CAGATGAGCACCTCACACTGAGAGAGGGCTGACATACTCAAAGTAAGAGAAAAGAGTATGTCAGCCCTCTCTCAGTGTGAGGTGCTCATCTGGAGCGACGAGTTCAATGGTACAGGTCCTCTCAGTTCCACAACCTGGGGATATGACCTAGGCCAATCGGGCTGGGGAAACAATGAGATACAGAACTATACCAGCAACCCCGCCAACGTCAGGCAGGAAGGTGGAAGCCTTGTTATCGAGGCGCTAAAATCGGGGTCTGCATGGACTTCCGCGCGAGTGAAATCGCAAAACAAGAAATCATTTACCTACGGGAAGATCGTCTTCCGCGCCAAACTTCCAACAGGCTCAGGCACATGGCCAGCGTTGTGGGCGTTAGGCAATAGTATCTCATCTGTCGGATGGCCCACCTGTGGCGAGATTGACATTATGGAGCACGTGGGGAGGAATCAAAATGTCGTGCAAGCGGCATTACATACCCCATCAAGCAATGGGAACACAGTAAACAAAGGATCAATTACGGTGAATACCGCGAGCACTGCATTCCACGAATATGCTGTATCCTGGAACGCCGACCGAATGATCTTTTCCGTTGACAACGTCCCCTACTACACCTACAACCCTTCACCAAAAACAGCTTCCAACTGGCCGTTCAATGCCGATCAGTTCTTCATCATGAACATTGCCATGGGTGGGAACTTTGGCAGCGACCCTGCCTTTGAGACCGGGGGATTGAAGAATGGCATAGATCCAGCCCTCACTTCTGCCAAGATGGAAGTCGATTGGGTGCGTGTTTATGAAGAAAGGGCAGCACCGCTCATTCAGGGATCTGCATTTCTGTTTCAGAATCAGTCCGGAGTTCAATACTCCGTCCCTAATTACGGTGGCAGCGCAACCTACGATTGGACTGTTCCAGGAGACGCAACGATTGTCAGTGGTCAGGGAACCAATCAGATTACAGTAACCTGGGGACTCAATGATGGACCCGTTAACATCGTAACCACGAATACCGGATGCACCAATAATTCATCTTCAATAAGCGTGGCGACTATCGTTGATCCTACCGGTCCAAAGTACATTATTGAAACTTTTTCCAATCCTGCCTTACCCGACTGGACGAAGAATGACGCAGGCATCACATACACTTCGTCAAGCAATCACCTGAATGTTACTTATTCCCTCTCGGCACTGAAGTACATACAACTTGACATGCCCAAAGCCGTGCACTTTAGCAATTATGGAATCATCAAGCTGCCAATCCGTGTACCTTCGAATTCAAACACAAGCAGCCTTCTCCTCACCTTCCGGGATGGCAATGGCAACGAAACGATTTCCACCAATTTCGAAATTGCAATCACCAAGAAAGACGGAAACTTTTACACGTATTCGTACAACTTCAACGGGCAATGGAGCCTGAACAATCCCGCCGTTGATGACAACTTGATCAAATCCCTACGCTTGTATATGCTTCCCGGGTCCGGATCATTTCAGGTTGGTCCAATAGAAATGTATAGCAGCACAACGATACCTGCCGCCCCCAGTAACCTCACCGCCAGCATTACCGCCCAGGGTGATATTGCCCTTAGTTGGATCGACATCTCGAATGCAACTACATTTAATCTGTATCGAAGTAGCGCTCCTTCAGGGACTTATACAAAGATCAAGTCCAACATTAAGACTTCGGATGTCCCTTACATTGTCAATCCAACAGAATCACTAAATTATTACAAACTCACCGGGGTAAATTCTGTTGGTGAATCTGCGCTTAGCGCCGATGTGGAAGTAATTGCCAACATCACGGGAACGGAAGCTGAAACCAATTATCCCATTTCAGTATATCCCAATCCATGCAATGGTCGGTTTTTCATACAGACCAATGGAGAACCTACCAAGAGTCTGAAAATTTTCGATGCCGTTGGATCAGAAAAACCCGCGGAGGTCATCGTGAATAACCAATTGATTATTGTTGATCTGAAGTTGATAATCCCAGGCGTCTACTTTGTCATCTTAACGCAGGAAAAAAAGACCGTAGTCGCCAAGATTCTTGTTCACTAATCAGTCGATCTGAAGCACCACCCACCACCCTGTTTGCCTTAATCGTGAAACACCCCATCCAGAAATTTATCTTGCAAACATCGGTCGTCGCGCTGGCCATTGTTCTACTTGTTCATTGCCAGCAAGCGAAACCTGCACCCGCACAAGACAGGAACTTCGACTCATTGATATCGGCCATGACTGTGGAAGAAAAGGTGGGCCAACTAAACTTCCTCGTCGGCGACCTCTTCAATACCGGACCGACAGTCCGCACATCCGAATCAGCTAAGTTTGATGACCTTATCCGGGAAGGAAAATTGACTGGGCTCTTTAATGTTCATGGTGCGGCATACACCGCCCGCCTCCAAAAAATTGCGGTAGAACAATCCAGACTCAAGATACCCCTCCTCTTTGGCGCTGATGTTGTGCATGGTTTTAAAACCGTAATGCCAATTCCCCTTGCGGAAGCGGCAAGCTGGGACCTTGCAGCTATTGAGGCGTCAGCCCGAACCGCGGCGGAGGAATCTACATCCGCAGGGATCAATTTCACATTCGCACCGATGGTAGACATCTCGCGCGATGCCAGATGGGGCCGCATCTCAGAAGGTGCAGGTGAAGACACGTACCTCGGGTCCCGCATTGCACAGGCCCGCGTGAAGGGCTTTCAGGGAAAAGACCTGCGTGACGCTTCCACGATGGCCGCCTGTATAAAACATTATGCGGCTTATGGTGCACCGATTGCCGGGCGCGAATACAATACCGTTGACATGTCGGAGCGCACGCTGCGCGAAGTCTATCTTCCACCTTACAAGGCAGGCCTCGATGCGGGAGCCGCAACCATCATGACTTCGTTCAACGAACTGAACGGGATCCCCGCTTCCGCTAATCGGTTCTTGTTGGACGATATACTCCGTAAAGAATGGGGATTCAACGGCATGGTGGTTTCCGACTGGCAATCTATCGGCGAAATGATTGAACACGGCTTTGTGAGTGACAGCCTTGAGGCCGCTCGGCTTTCCCTGGAAGCAGGAACAGACATGGATATGATGGCCGAAATCTATCTAAAAAAATTGCCAGAGCTGGTCAGATCCGGAAAAGTAGAAATGAAGCTATTGGACAACGCTGTGCGCCGGGTACTTGAGTTGAAATACAAACTTGGATTATTTGAAAACCCCTACCGGTATTCCGATACCGCGCGAGAGAAGAAAAGCATACGGTCCGACAAGAACCTCGCCGTATCCAGAGACATAGCCAAGAAATCCATCGTACTCCTGAAGAATGAAAATGGTCTGCTTCCGTTGAAAAAATCATTTAAGAAGATCGCCCTCATTGGCCCGCTGGCAGACGATAAGGAAGACATGAACGGATCCTGGTCCTTCTTTGGGGAAGCACAGGACCCGGTATCCATCCGCTCAGGTCTTATCGGTGCGCTTCCAAAAACTGAATTCCTGTTTGCCGAAGGGTGCAACTTGTACGACAACAAGACCGACAAACTTGCTGACGCTGTGCGCATAGCACGGCAGAGCGAGTTGGTTATTTTGGTGGTGGGCGAAAGCGCTGTCATGAACGGTGAAGCTGGCTCACGTGCAGACATTGGTTTGCCTGGCGTTCAGCAACAGCTGGTCGAAGCCATTGCTGCCACAGGAAAGCCCATCGTGTTGCTTCTGGTCAATGGTCGTCCGCTGGCGATCGAATGGATCGATAGCCACATCCCTGCCATTGTTGAAACCTGGACGCTCGGATCGGAAGCCGGAAACGCGATCGCCGATGTACTGACTGGAGCCTATAATCCATCTGGCAAACTACCGGTTACGTTTCCACGTCACGTCGGCCAGGTTCCTATCTTTTACAACCAAAAAAATACAGGCCGCCCCTACACCGGCAATTATACGGAGCCCCAACAAGAACGGGTCTACCGATCCAAATATCGCGATGTTCAAAATTCACCCCTCTACCCTTTCGGGTACGGATTGAGTTATTCCAATTTTCAATACCAAAGCATTGTGTTGAACAAGAAGAGTATAGCTCCGGGTGATTCCATCCTGGTTACGGTTCAGGTTACAAACAAAAGCCAATACTCCGGCGACGAAGTAATTCAACTTTATCTCCGCGACCATTTCGCGAGTGTTACACGCCCCGTAAAAGAATTGAAAGCCTTCAGGAAGGTTCACTTTGAACCCAACGAAACGAAAACCATCACATTTTCCATAGACACCAACATGCTCTCCTTTTACCGTGGCGATATGAGCTGGGGTACAGAACCCGGTAAGTTTACCGTATTCGTAGGAACCAATAGCCGGGATGTTTTGAGTGAAGGGTTTGACCTGGCGCCCATACTGTAGTTCCTAAGCACATTTGGCCGTTTTTAATAACTTGCCCCTTTACTTGAAATGGGGAAACCGTCAAAATTCCATGACATCATCGTAGCGGCCGCAACGCCACCCGGCGTGAGTGCACTGGCTGTGGTTAGGCTGTCCGGAAAGCAATCCATTGACCTGGTTCAAGAACTGTTTCAAGGAAAAATTCTTTCCGAGCAGCCCTCCCATTCGCTGCATGTAGGCATCCTGAAAGATGGAGCCGAGGCGATTGATGAAGTGGTGGTATCAATCTTTCGGGAGCCAAACTCATTTACAAAGGAAAACTCCGTTGAAATATCCTGTCATGGGTCGACCCTCATCGTGCAGCGGATCATCCGCGCACTGATGAAGCATGGCGCCGTGCTGGCAGCCCCAGGAGAATTCACCAAACGCGCCTTCCTCAATGGCCGCTTTGACCTGGCACAGGCCGAGGCGGTAGCCGATCTCATCAATGCAGAAACAGACAATGCCCGGCAGGCGGCGTTGAATCAGATGCGTGGCGGGTTTTCGAAAGAAATCAAGCAACTACGTGAAGAACTGATTCACTTTGCTTCCCTCATCGAGCTTGAACTCGACTTTGGTGAGGAAGATGTTGAATTTGCCAAGCGGGATGACTTGCGGAAATTGGTCATGAAGATTCAATCTCACCTCGAGCCCCTCATCCATTCATTTGACCAGGGGAACGTGATCAAGAACGGCGTGCCCACCGTTATTGCCGGCAAACCAAACGTGGGCAAGTCGACACTGCTGAACGCTTTGCTCAATGAAGAAAAGGCGATTGTCTCCGACATCCCGGGCACTACGCGCGACGTCATTGAAGACGAGATGGTACTGGGGGGAATAAATTTTAGGTTCATAGATACCGCCGGACTTCGCGAAACCACAGACACCATTGAGGCACTCGGCATTGGACGGACACGGGAGCAGCTTAAAAAGGCATCACTGATTCTTTATCTGGTAGACTTAACTAATGCAACTCTCGAGGAAATCACCAAAGAGCTAAAAGAACTTGATGCATTGAACATTCCAGTCATCCGTATTGCCAACAAGATGGACCGGGGCAATCCTGAGTTGGTGCGGCAACTCATGAAACAGAATTTTCAATTCATTTCTGCCACGAACAAGACGAACCTGAAAGCCTTGGAGGAGAAAATCCTGGACAAGTTTCATGTTGACAAAATCAAGCAAGGCGATGTTGTAGTAACCAACACCAGGCATTATCAAAGTTTACAAGATACCCACGATGCGTTGAGTCGCGTACTCAAGGGCATGGATGAACGAGTCACGGGCGACTTCCTTGCAATGGATGTACGAAACGCCTTGCACCATCTTGGCTTGATCACCGGGCAAATCTCAACAGATGACTTGCTGGCAAATATCTTTTCGAAGTTCTGTATCGGGAAGTAGTCATTCGCAGAAGGCACAGGTTCTACAAGGCTTGTTTTGCTACCCATAACGGCACTGCACTTCCTATTCTATCCTAAAAAAGCCGTTTAGACAGTTTTTTGACTTTTCCGGTACTTTATTGCCGATTATGCTAATTATCATACCTTAGAGCGGTATATTTGCAATACCGGCAGTAGAATTCCGGTTTAGTATGGACCTGCAAGGAATAGGGAAAGCCATAAGAGCAAGGCGCAAGTCACGGAAGATTCTCCAGGAGGACCTTGCCGAAATTGCTGGCATTTCTGAACGGACGCTAAGGGATATTGAAAATGGAACAGCCAATCCTGAACTGTCAACACTAATGAAGATCTGTGGCACGCTGGGCCTGGAAATCAAAGTCGATGTGGCGAAATGAACCGGAGGGCAAACGTATTCAACAATAAGGTACTGGCGGGCGTGTTGGAAAAAATCGACTCGCGTGAGTACCTCTTTGCCTACACCGACACCTATTTCTCCGATGAGACCCAGCCACCGATTAGTCTATCGTTTCCCAAGACACAACAACAATACTCATCCAAAACTCTTTTCCCCTTCTTCTACGGTCTTCTGGCAGAAGGAGCAAACAAACAAACCCAGTGCAAGCTCCTGCGCATCGATGAAAACGACGCGTTCAGTCTTCTTTTGAGTACGGCTCATGATGATACCATCGGGGCTATGACGGTTAAAGAAACAAAGTCATGAACTGCCTAGGGTGCCTCATCGAAAAAGAAGAGCCCGGGTACTGCAAAAAGTGTCTGAACGATCTCTTTGATGGAATGAATATCTCCCACGTACTCCCATTCAATCCACCTGCCAAAGATGATTCCGGAGTTTATACAGATCTTACCAAGAAACTTTCAATCTCAGGAGTGCAAATAAAGTACTCCATGCGACTCGAGGGGGAAAAGCTGGTATTTACAGAAGCCGGTGGTCATTATATTCTTAAGCCAATTCCTGTAGGACAATTCAAGTTCCTCGGTGAGGCCCCTGCGAATGAGCATCTCACCATGCAGATCGCACGACAGTTCTTTAAAATCAGCATCCCTCCTAACGCTACTATCTTGTTCAACGATGGAAGCCCTGCCTATTTGGTGAGAAGATTTGATATAAGAAGAGACGGCTCCAAAATCCAACAAGAGGACTTTGCTCAGATCGCTCAAGTGACGGAGGAAACGCATGGGAAGAACTACAAGTACGATTTGTCCTATGAGGAGATCGCAGGATTAATTCGCAAGCATATCAGCATGCACCAGGTGGAGATGGAAAAGTTCTTTCGGCTCGTCCTGTTTAACTATGCATTTTCAAATGGGGATGCCCACGTAAGGAACTTCTCTGCTATGCGATCAGAAGCCGGTGATTACGTGTTGACCCCGGCCTATGATCTGCTTTGCACCAAACTACATTCTCCGGGGGAAAATGATATGGCACTGTCACTATGTAAAGACAGGTTTTCAGATTCATACATGCAGGTCGGATTCTACACCCAAAACGACTTCATTGAATTTGGGAAACTCATTGGCCTAAGGGATTCTCGTGCCTTGAAAATTATCGATGCATTCAGAACCGAAAGCCCTGAAGTTCTGAAGTTCATAGACAAGTCGTTCTTAGGAAAGGATATCAAGGACCAATACAAGAATCACTACGTCGACAGGGTAACGAGATTCCGTTCAAAGTAGAAAGGACGCGCCCCATCTGAATGGCGGGTCTGTGACGGGTGCCCGCCTGACCGGCTTGCATTTAATCCATTACCATCACCTTTCACCATTGAGTGCTTTCTGAACTATGATTTTCGTATGATTTTTTCTGATTGCTCTTCATTTCGCCAGCTCTGGTAAGTGAACTTAAGTGCTATACCTCAACCTGACAGCTAGAACCTTGCATGTTATGACTACGCAATCGTAGTCCTTTTCGGACTGCGCTTCATAGATTTGAATGAGTGATCGAACTAATTCCTGTTCCGCTCCGATTCCCTGAACTGAGCTATAATAATTGTCAATAGCGAATTTATATCCGTGAGGATTGCTGGCGATCGTATGGACAAAATCAGCATAACCCTCCGACTTCGGGGATGCGACTAGCGCAATTCGGTGAATTGCTCTGTTAAGTTTAGCCTTCTTATTTCGAGTAAAGTATTGACCTGAAGCGAGCTGGATAAACTCTGGATTCTCCCTCACGAGTCTCTCCAAAGTTTCTCTCCTTTGTCGCTCCAAATTTCCCAACGTGAACCCAAGATCGACGTCCCGGGTCAACGTGAGTCCATAAATACCATGATAACTTACCTTAACATTGACTAACACCTAGAGCCCATCATGGAACTTTTCACCGGTTTCCTTTTCGAAAACGGCAATTCTCTCCGACCCTTGCTGCCATGATTTCCCTTTAATCTTAGCAGTTTCAGCAGTAGAATCTGCAATCTTTTCTACCAGATCAAAATAGTGGCGATCCTTATCAGGGTAAAACTTATGTCCACATATCTCTGCAACGATCCAATACGTCGTCTCTCCAAAGTTTTGCAGAATTACCCCTTCTATCTTGGTAGCAAGTTCCAAAAGAGTTATGTAATGTCGCTCAGTCAATCGATTCATACTTTAGGAACAATTGAACAGCTCAAGGTGCTATTTTCTCCATTACGGCTCTTGTCGCAGACGGAAGGTTGTTTCGCACCAAGAACTCATCCATAGGTATTACTTGGGCTTTCTCTTTGCGCTTCCCGGACAAAATCTCATAGGCGGCAACACTAAATGGAACTTTTGGTGTTAATGGGTTGCATAAGGCCACGATATACTCTGCTCCGTCCTTGTGCTCTATATGAATTACCCCTTCATTAGGATCGCAGTCATAAGTGAATTCTGACGTCGTGCTTCTTATTAAATCATCATTCAGAATTTTTGCCGCATTGATGACACGGCGTTGATCAAAGGGCGGTAATATGCCGGTCAAAAGAAATCTTGCCAAGGTAATTCCGATATGCCTGTCAATCAATACATGCTCAAACTTGTTCTTAAATGTTCGGAGGCATCGATAGCATGAAGAATCACAATCCTCTACGCAATCTTCCATCAATTGGACTGCGCACTGAAATAATTCTACACCTCTTTCTAAAAGTTGCGTTGCAAATCCGGCCCCTCCGGGAAGTGTGTCGTACAGGAAGATTTCAACCTTCTCACCGCTCCGCCCTTTTTGGTCCAATGCTGGTCTGAACTCAGCAATTATATCATTAGGTTCAATCTCTAATATCTTGGATGCTGCCTTTGCCAATGCTTCGCATAGAGTTCGGAGGCCAACTTCCGTAGAATAGTTTCCTGGGCTCAACTTAATCCCTGGCCCCAAATCAATGGAGAACAATCCAATATCAGTTATGAAGTCCGTGCCCAAAACAATCTTTGACATGTATCCACCAGGACAAATTGGGTCGTCAGATGGGAACGGCTTGTTATGCCTGCCGCCAAGGGTGGAGTTGTTTGTGACAGCTTCTATTCTTCCACACGAGACACAATAGTTGTACCCTTCCCCCGATGGTCCAGTGTTAGAAACTAATAAATGCGTTCTCAAACCAAGACCTTTGACCCTATCATTTACTTTAACCCATTTTTCCTTTTCAGAAAAAGGCATGAACAATTTCGCGCGAGTTGCATAGCTCACATCTGGTATTCCTTCAGGTGATGTTTCCTCTGGCTTATCAATCGGATGGGCAAAGCCAGGAGGTCGAAGCCAATTTACTGGCCTCTCCAATTTCTCACCACAGGCTTGACATTCCTTACTGATTACCTCTGTCTGGGTAGCAGACGGGATAACTTCTGTCTTCGCAAAGCCGCAATTACTGCATTCATAGTAATGCTTGTGTTTTTCCCACGCTTCCTCCCTATCTCCTTTCATGGGTGGAGAAACCGGTCAAATTGACCAGGGTAATCCGGCACAAACTGACCACCTTCTCCGGACCAAACTGACCACCCCATTCCGGAGCAAATTGACCACCCCCTAAAGTGATGTTTT
>JANNAZ010000165.1:0-33564 GCA_031384895.1 Cyclobacteriaceae bacterium
ATGCTTCCTCTGCCCGGTTGGACTGATTGTGAAGTGCCCGGGCGACAACCTCTTTGCCTGTCCCATTTTCGCCCAAGATGAGGACGTTTGCTTCTGTGGGGGCCACCTGCTCAATGGCCTGTAATACAGATGACATGGACGCGGCCGTGGCAATAAAGGAATGTGGATTTTGATTGAGGTGCTGCTGCAGTGCCTTCTGCTTGGTTCTTAGATCCCGGTTTTCCTTTCTGGCAATGGCTTGCTGATAAGCATTCAGGATTGTAGTTACCAGCTTATCGGTATCCCATGGTTTGGGTAAATAGTCTACAGCGCCTTCCTTGATCGATTTCACCGCCAGCTCAATATCACCGTAGGCCGTCTGGAGTACCACTTGCGTCTGTGGCGAAAGTTGCCGCACGCGGTTCATCCAGAAGATGCCTTCATTTCCGGAGGTCACACCCGCCTTGAAATTCATGTCGAGCAAAACCACATCCAGGTCTTGTTGTTTTAGCCGTGTTTCCAACGTCTTGGGGGAAGACAGGGTCTCAATGTTCTCAAAATAGTTCTTGAGAATCATCCGGGCGGTGATGAGCACATGCTCGTCATCGTCTACAATCAGAATATTTCCTGGATATTTTTTCATTGGGACGTTTGATCAGTTCGTTGACAACTAGGTTCAGTTTGGTATCAAATCATCTTTAGTTTCTCCAGCCAGCGGCTAAAAAATGTATCATAGACAAATAGCACCTTCTTGTTTTCAATGACTTCCTGGTAGATAAATTCCTTATCAAGAAGGCCCTTAACCGCTTTAAGCACCGCAGATGAACTTCCCAACCGGTGATGATGGATGAAGGAATTGGAGGTGGGTGATGAAACGGATCCTTCTTTGGCAATCGCACTCAGCAATCGCCATTGGGTTTCAGGTAAAATATTTTTGTAGTTAAAGTAGGCAGCCTCGTTTTCCCGAAGGATACCCTCAAAAACAGACTTCACGTCTTCATCGCTCACGATTTCTGGATGCAAGGCAAACAACCTGTTGCAGACCATTTGCACGTAGAATGTGTGAGACCGGGTCCATTTCAGGATTGATTGGATTTCCGTATCGCGAATTATCATTTTCGCATTTGAGAATTTCTCTTTGATAAATGTGCTGTATTCTTCCTTTTGAATTTTTCCAAGCCCGTAAATTTGGGTAGAGCCAAAAAACGGACGGGACGTTTCCGTAAACATCTGGCCGAGGAGATGCTGCTGACTTCCGGAAAAAATGAAGTTGACATTTTTTAGTGATTGAATATTTGATCGCATCCAGGCCTCCAGTCTTTTTTCAGGGTATTGGGTGATTTGCTGAAACTCATCGAATGCGATAATAACCGGCTTAGGTAATTTCTCCAGTATGGAGAGAAGCTGCTGGATGGTTTGGTTCTTGTTTTCTTCCAGGGACGAAGCAAATGTAATTTCCGGTTTTTGTGAGAAATCATCATACGAGATCACCGGACGGAGGGATTTGATGAAAGCCCAGATCGATTTTCCAATTGAATTTTCTTCCGGGTAGGCCCTGGCAATTGCCGTAGCGAAGGCTTCTGTAAAGTGTTTAAGATTCTCTGTGGAATAGACATCTGCATAGATCGCGATGAACCCCTTCTTTTCAAGCAGGAAAAACAGGTGATGGATGAGGTCAGTTTTACCCATTCTCCGGAGGGAATGGAGGGTAACGTTTCTCCCGTTTGTCAAGGCACTCAGGATGGCGTGCGTTTCGCCAGTCCTGTTGCAGAACCATTCCTGTCCCTGGTAGCCGTTGACTGGAAATGGGTTTTTGACTTGCTTTTCCATACTCTTTCAGAATAGTAACCTAAGGTAAGTAACTAAAGGTTACTTGGCAACTACGCTTGTCGGTGGTGCCCTTCAACATGTCATTCATACTTCAGCGCCTCTACCGGGTTGCTATTTGCTGCTTTCCAGAGCAATGAAGAAATTGTAGCCAACAGAATCAGCAGCAGCAAAGCCACGGGCACAGCAAAGTACCACCACTGCAAACTTATTTTCACCAGGAAGCGCTCCATGAATTGATCCGATAGGTAATAAGCTACCGGCACAGCGACAATAACCGCAGGGACCACCGGCCAAAAGAAGTTTCTGATCAGACCTTGCGCAATTTGGATTGCCCCAGCTCCAAGAACCTTTCGAATGCCAATCTCCTTAATCTTTTCTTCAGCGATCGTTGTCATCATCCCCAACAAGCCCAGGCAGGACAGGCCGATGGCGATGCATGTAAACAAGGTAATTTGGTTGCGGGCAATCTTGTCATTTTCGTACGCCTTGTTAATGTGATCATCGAGAAAGTACCAATTGAAAACACTACCCGGAAATGTTCTACCGAACAGGGCCTGTGCCTGTTCCAGCGCTGCACCCAGTTTGCTCATTTCAACTTTGAGGGATATGCGCTCAGGAACGCGCCAGTTGAGAATCCCATTCTTGTAGAGGAGGCAAATACCGATGCCTTCCGCATTTTCGGTAGCCGTGCTGGAAAGATTGAGAAACGGCTTGACCCTGTAGTCATCAATAATCCCGACTATCTGTACAGTATCTGAATTGAACTCGTTAATCAGGATATTCTCCCCTATGGCCTCCTCCGGTTCGGAATACCCGAGTCGTTGGATCGCCTTCCGGCTCAGGATAACAACATCAGGCTTGTCGTTCGCCACAAAATTGCGACCAGCAACGACCTGGATTCCGTAGAAAGGGATGTAGCTCTCGTCGACTCCGCCATTCGAGCTGGCCGTGGTAAAATTGGCTTGTGTTAGACTTTTCACCCAAACAAAGAAGGGATCCGTGTCGCCAATGACGGTTGCGCTGTACGTGGCCTCCACGACCCCGTTCAACGAACGCAGTTCCTGGAGAAACGCCTCAAATTCACTGACATAGGAATCCGATTTGATGATCGGCGCATCGATGGTTACTACGTGCTCCCGCTCAATGCCGATATCAATGCCCAGGATGAAATCAAGCTGAAGATAAACAATGAACGCCCAAAGGATGAGAACGAGAGCCATCACGTACTGCGTGGTCGTTAGCAGCGATTGCATCCATCGGGTGGAGCCACTCTTCTTAGCCATGAAAAATAGCGATCGCGGACTATAGGATGCGGACATCATCGTGGGATAGAGCCCTGAAACCAAAATCCCCGACAGGATGGCCAAGCCAAAAATCAACCAGGTTTCATACCCCGTGGCATTGAATTCAGCAATGTGAATTTTGAATAGCTCATAGGCTGGAACGCGAATCAATTGCATCGCCGTGAATGCCAATGCGGCTGCCAGCATATTGATCAAACAGGATTCCATGACAAATTGCCTGGCAAAGTCGGCCGAAAGAGCACCGGACATCTTGCGCGTCGCAATTTCCTTCATTCGCTTCATCATTCTCGATGCTGTGAGGTTGTTGTAGTTGATCCAGGCCATCAGCAGGATCATGCAGGAAGCAAACTGCAACACCCGTAATGTTGATTTTGACGTGTGGAGCAGGTAGTCTCTTTCATAGGGATCGCTAAAGGCAATATCTTTTAAAGGCTGGATGAACATATCGACTTTCCCTTCCGGGAATCGAAGTAATTCAGCCGCCCAGTATTTTGCCGAATTCTTGTTGATCTCCTTGATAAAATCAACAAGGACCGTATGCGGATTAACCTTTATGTAGGTGTTTGTCATTTTGTACGGCAATTGGTTTACAGGGATTCCGGTCATGGAAACGACCAAGTCGAAAACGAGGTGGGTGTTGTGCGGCAGGTCCTTGAATACACCGGTCACCAAAAGAGAGACTGAATTATTGATCTGGATGAAATGCCCTACGGGGTTTCTGGATCCAAAATACTTCCTGGCCGTATGCTCAGACAGGACAACGGTGTGGGCATTTCTAAGGACAGTTCCCTTTTCTCCATGCACGAGGGGAATAGTGAAGAAATTGAAGATATTGGAGTCGGCATATACCATCCGGGTTTCTTCAAAGAGTTCGCGGCCACCATCTTCCCGGTTTACGGAAACAAGAACGCGGCTGTCGTGACCCACCAGGTCAGGTTCAAATTCAGGTTGCATGAGAACTCTGACGTATTGCTCGACTTGAGGGAAATCACCGGCAATCATGGGTGCCTGGAAAGACCGGATGCCCCCGAAGGTGAGCAGGCCCCAGTTTCCCTTCTGGTCAGGGAAACGCCAGTAAGCGCCCAGTCGTGCAATTCGCTCAAAATCCTGGTGATGCTGGTCCGTCTTCAATTCCGATGACGAGTACTGCCAAAGAATAAAGAAGGAAGCAAATCCCACGGAAAGACCAAGTACGTTGATACCCGTGAAGAATGGATTTCTTACCAGCAGGCGAAGGGAGAGTTTTAGGTAGTTGAATAGCATAATTCTCAAATGGCTAATGGGCAAATGTGCAGATGTACTCTGTCCGCCGCTAGAGTCGATATGTCAATCCGACTCAACGCCAAGACGTCAACACTTCCGTACCTCAACACGTCATTCATATTTCAACGCCTCCGCAGGATTGGTCCGTGTTGCCTTAAAGAGTACCACGGCGATCGTCGAAAACATGATGCCGAACAGCATAGTCACAGGGAGCACATAATGCCACCACTGCAATTCAACCCGCTCAGTGTACCGAGCCAAGTAGATTTGACCCAAGTAATAGGTGATGGGTAGCCCCAGGAGCACGGCTGCGATGACTTGCCGCATCGTTGTACCCAACAACACGGCACATATTTGCTGAATCGCGGCACCCAGTGCTTTCCGAATCCCCACTTCCCTCCTTTTCTCCTCAATCCTGTTTGAGATCATTCCCAGCAACCCCAAACACGCTATTCCAACCGCCATGCAGGTGAAAAGTACAACCTGGTTAATGCTGATCCTTTCCCGATCATAGCCCTGGTTGATGGTGTCGTCCAGGAAATACCAGTGCACGGGACTTTCAGGAAAAATCCTTCGGTACGCTTCCTCAATTTCAGAAACCTGTTCATCCATGTTTTCAATCTCGAGACGAATAGAAATCCTCTCCGTGCTCATCGTGGTAAACAACCCAGTCCCGGCAGTCAGGCAAATGCCATTTCCCGTAGTGTTTTGAGAATCGTTATCACCAACCGCCAGCAACGACCTCGTCGGATAGTCCTCGATGATTCCAACTACTTCCAGCTCGGCACGCTCCGTCTGGGTTTCATCGTTCTCCAACTGAATTCTGTCTCCCAGTGCATCCTCCACGTTTTCATACCCGAGGCGCTCCGCTGCGTGCCGGCTGATAATCACGCGATCAGCCGGCTCATCAGGCCTGAAATTCCGGCCAGCAATCAGCCGTATCTCGTAGAATGGAATGAACGTTTCATCGATGCCTCCATTGGAACTAAGTACTTTGAAGACGTCTTGTCTCAGGCGCTTTGCCCTGAAATCCGCATACGCCTCAGAAAAAACGGACTGACTGCTTGTCGCAGGATGTCTTTTCGAAACCTGGGCAAGAAACTCCCGGATGTTGCTCTGCCGGGTCTTCGTTGAGGCTATCGGGACGTCAAACACAACCACATTGGTCTTGTTGATTCCAAGGTCTTTCGTAAGGATGAATGTGAGCTGAGAGTACATGATAAATCCCCACAGGATAAGTGTGAAAGCGGCGGTGTACTGAAAGGTGGTGAACAGAGAAGGCAGCAACCGCTTTGAGGAGGGCCGAAAGTGCAACGTGAACAAGTTGCGCGGGTTATAGCTGATCGACACGAGGGCTGGGTAGAGCGCGGTGATCAAGACCCCCGCCAACATGGAGAACAACATAACGAGCCATGTGCCCATCGGGACCGCCCCGAAATCCGGAACCTCGATCTGAAAGAATTGACGGACAGGAACGCGAATGATTTGGACCAGCGTGATCCCGGCCACATTGGCAAGAACAATCATCACCAGGGAGTCTACAACGAACTGTTTGAAGAAGTCCATCGACAACGCCC
Organism: Cyclobacteriaceae bacterium; assembly: GCA_031384895.1. Taxonomy (GTDB): domain Bacteria; phylum Bacteroidota; class Bacteroidia; order Cytophagales; family Cyclobacteriaceae; genus ELB16-189. The sequence goes on from JANNAZ010000165.1 coordinate 5,954, forward strand.
CGGAGACTTTCCGGGTGGCTATCTCTTTTAGCCGCTTCGAGACTCTGGAAACGGTCAGGTTGACGTAATTGATCCAGGCCATCCCCAGGATAAGGACAGCGATAAGTGCCAGTATCACCAATGAGAATCTAGACCTGATTTGAAACTCGTCTCCTGCGCGTTTGTCATAAGCAATCTCTTTCAAAGGCTGAACGAACATATCGCCCTTTCCCTGTGGGAGGACATTCAGGATCGCTTCCCAATATTTCTTGTTATTTTGGTCAATTCCTTTTTTCAGTCGTGCAATTCCGTCAGGAGCACCCACTTTTATATAGTTCCTCGAAAAGAAGATGATCCGGTCATTCCATTGACGCTCTTTGCCCACGTTAGAGGTTACGATGTCGAATTCCAGGTGCGTGGTGTGAGGTAAGTCCTCAAATACCCCCGTAACCACGAGCGTGGTGGTATCGTCCACAACTAGCAATTGATCAATCGGGTTGGTATTTCCGAAATACTTGATGGCGGTGTTTCGTGAGAGTACGACCGAATTCGCCTTCTTCAGCACATGGCTTTTGTCGCCATACACCAGGGGGATCGTGAAAAAGTCAAAGAGGTTAGGTTCTGAGCAAATCACATTCGCTTCCTTGAAAGCGACGTTCCGGCCATCTTTTCCACGCGACTGAACATAAAGTCCCTTCTCCCTGACGAATTGTACATGGTCTTCAATTTCCGGAAAGTCAGCAACGATCATATTGAATTGGTGTACCACGATGCCCGGCCGGGTAACATGACCCAATTGGCCCTCCTCGTTCCAACTCCAATCCATCGTGATCCGTCCTATACGTTCATAATCTTTGTGATACTGGTCCATTTTTAATTCAGAAGTGGCATGCTGCCAGAGGATGAAGAATGCCACGAAACCGACCGACAAGCCAATCACATTGATGAAGGTGAAGAAGGGGCTTCTTACCAGCAGGCGGAAGGAGAGTTTGAGGTAGTTGAGGAGCATGAACTGGATTCTGGGTGCTGGTCAATGGGTGTGTCGATGGCATAAGCCAATTGAATACCAGTGAATGAAAATAGCAAAAAACGACCGAAAGTGCCTTATTGGGCCATCGGTTGACTGAAAGTGTCCCAAAACGGGGCAGTCGAATGTCTCAACTTGGTACGGCCCAATCATTCGTGAGAATCCGTGTTATCCGTGGCCACCCCGGATGGCTCGGGTTAGCCGGGAAGAAACAAATCAATCAGCCACGCGGATGATAATCTTTCCCTTCGCCCGCTTGGTCTCACTGTAGCGGTGAGCCTGGGGCAGTTCATCAATACCATATTCCCGGTCAATGATGACTTTCAGTTTTCCTTCCTTAACCAAGCCCGCCAGCAATGCGATCTTTTCAGGGGTCGGATCGGCAAAAATTACTTTGTATTTCTGCTTGCTAAACAATGTCGACATCTGCGTAAGAATGCTCATTGGCGATGGCATGGTTCCAATCAGGATGCCAGATTCATTAAGGACTTTTTTTGTTTTACCGAAAGGCAGAACATGCGGGGTATCAAAAACAATGTCGAAGCGCACCGAACTATCCAGAAAATTCTCCCTGGTATAATCAACTACGACGTCAGCACCCAGGGCCTTGACTTTTTCCACACTGGATGTACTGCATACGGCAGTTACTTTTGCCCCGGCCAGGTTAGCGATCTGCACAGCAAACGATCCGACTGAGCCATACGCCCCGTAAATCAAAACGTTTTGACTACTCTTCATTTTCCCCAGCCGGTGTAAGGCATCATAGGCGGTCGTTCCGGCAATCGGCAAAGAGGCGCCTTCTGAAAACGAAACTCCATCCGGTAACGCGACGCACTTCGTTGCTGCCAAGTTCACAAATTCACGGTACGCACCGTTACGGCCGGTGAAGGCGATGACCCGGTCTCCTTTCCGGAAGTCTTTCACTCCCACACCCGTTTCAACCACTTCACCCGCACACTCACCACCCAGAATCTTTGGAAATCGAAATCCCTCCAGCATTTTCACCTCTCCGTTTCGCGCCATGCAGTCGTACGGGTTTATCGAAATGGCCTTGTTCTCAATGAGCACCTCGCCGGCTTTTGGGGTTGGGGTTGGCAGTTCGACTACCTCCAGGACATCCGGCGGACCATACCTTTGTATGACAATGGCTTTCATGTTTGTGTTATCTTTTTCCCAATATCAGGGTTTATTAGGGGGTTGACACTATAGTGTACATACATCATGCTGTTTTATGACTGAACATTCTGTCGATTTGAACACCTGTGTGGAATCCACGATAGCGTTCCACAGGACAGTGTTTGCGGCAGAGGGTATAACCATTGAATTTGCCGCCAACCCCAAAGCGGCAGATCTTAGGTTCAATTCAGTTTCTGCGAAGCGTGACCTTGATGCGCTGCTGAAGCACCTCCGGGAATTTCTAATGTCCGGAGACCGGATTGATGTTTCGATCCCTTCCATGGACAGCGAACGTGCTGCGGTTGTCGTCGTTGGTACCGGGTTGCCCCTGCACATTCATACCGGTCCCCTGGGGTGGTGCACGCTGCCTGTCACGATCCATGAACTTCCCAGCGGTACCCAATTTGAACTTGCTGTGCCCAGCAATCTGTAGTAGTGGATCTTGCGGAAAAAATTCTGATGCACAACGAAAATACTTTCTATTCCGACATAGGCCGGCGCTTGCGGTCCTACTTCAAAAAGACGGACAACCTGTTGGCCACTTTGCGGATCGACCGACCTTTCCAGTGTGCCGAATCCGTGCCAATTGTATTTTTGGTATTATACTTTTAGTATATTACCTTTGGTATATGATCAACCCTTTTGCAACGATAAACTATATCGGTCCCGACTTTTTCTGCGACAGGGAAAAGGAGACCCGTGAGATTTTGGCCAACATCAAGAACGGGCGGAACACCCTCCTGATATCCCCCCGACGATTGGGCAAGACCTCACTTATACGACATGTCTTTGGTCAGCTCAAAAAGTGGAATTGCCTGTATATTGATTTGAATAATACTTCATCTGTGGGTGACTTGCTGAGGGTTTTGACATCATCATTGGCGGAGGCCGCGTCAAAAACAACAGCATTCAGGAACTTCCTGGCATCATGGAAAATTTCCGTAGAATTTGATCCTTACACAGGGTCTTTTTCTGCTGGAATGAATTGGGTAAGACCATCTATGGAGATGAAGACCGTTGATGAGCTGTTTCAACAATTGAGCAAGGAGGAGAATGTCGTAATTGCTTTTGATGAATTTCAAAGAATAACGGAATATCCTGATCAACATACGGAAGGTTGGCTACGCAGTATTGCGCAAAAATATCCCCACATCCGGTTCATTTATTCAGGGAGCCATCAACGGATATTGGATGAAATGTTCAACTCACACAAGCGCCCTTTTTACAGGAGCACCGATGTTGTAAAACTTGGCTTGATTGAAAAAGATAAATATTGCGAATTCATGGCCCGGCATTTCAAGTTGGGGAAGATCACATTAGACGGGTCCCTGATAATAACCTCCATCTACGATCAGATGTTGGGAAAGACAGCCTATATCCAGGATGTGTGTAATCGAATTTATGATTTGGGTCAAAGCAAAATAGCCGAAGAGGATGTCTTCCGGGTTATCGGTTCATTTTTGGATAAATATGATTCACATTATTCGATTATTAAGCGGGGCCTCACCCAGATTCAATTCAATGTCCTATGGGGGATTGCCAAACTGAATAATGTCTACGCTGTCACAGGAACCGAAATGGCCAAAGCCTCCGGCGTCCACAATGCGGTATCCGTTCAAAAATCCGTAGCGAAGCTGCTGAAAATGGAAGTTATTTATTCTGACATCGACAGCAAAGGGGAGTATGTTACCATTGATGATGTTTTTTTAAGACTGTGGGTGTTGAGGAGATGAGGTGCTGTATGTCAGATGGGATATTGGCGAATCGGTATTCGGCAATTGTAAATTGTCATTTGACTTGGCCATTACAGTACCCGTGGAAGCTAATACGATCAAAAACCCTATCTTCCCTTCTCGGATCAGTAGTCCCTTATGAAACTGGCCAGGCTGACATTTCATATTTCACCGACCTTCATGGCGCCCGACATGAAACCCGGGTAACACCCCTTAACGATTGTCTTTTTTGAGAATGGATGAATGTAATAGCACTTTTTACCGTATTGCGGTTTTCCTGGCGGGATCACTCCTGGTAGTCTTATTTTCTTGCGGAGTACTTGCCCAAGACTTGCTGACATATCACATTGGACCAAAGCAAGGCTTTCCAAATAGTGCCGTATGGGCATTCCTTAAAGACTCACAAGGATTCATGTGGTACGGAACATCTGATGGGTTGTACCGATACGATGGATACACCCACCAGGTCTTTACCTACAACGAAGATGACAGCACAACGCTGAGCGACAATTTCATTTTCAGTTTGTTCGAGGATAGCAACAGAAGTATCTGGATCGGCACGCTGCATGGAGGCGTGAGCCTGTATGATCCAATAACAAACTCGTTTCAACGGTGCTTCGGCTCAGACTCGGTGATGCGCGGAAGCCAGGTCAACGACATTGCGGAAGATCACGCCGGCAACATCTGGATTGCCTCAAGCCGGGGGCTACACCGGTTCGATGGTACTAAACTGAGTCACATTTATCTTTCGAGGAAAGCCGCCATCAATGGTTACCGGAGTCATATTCGGAGCTTACATATTGATGCGCTTGGAATAATTTGGCTGGGTGGATATGCTAGCAGTCTGGGCAAATATGATCCGGAGACAAACCAATTTGAGCATTTTCAGGATCTGTTTATTGAGAAAAGCTACATCCGCAAAATTGCGGAGGATGATGCTGGCAATTTATGGATGGCATCATTCCAAGGTGGTTTAATCCGCCTGAATAAGAAATCCAGGTCATTCAATCGCTGGACGTCAATGGATATCGGCAACAAACCGGGCATTGTAGTTGGCAGTATAGCCATGTCAGACGACCGGATATTTATGGCAACCTCCATTGGACTTTGCGTTTATAATCTGCAAACTCAAAAATTTGAAAATGAGGAATTTGGCCCAAATGGAATCTACAAGGTACCATCAGAATACATGCTCTCCATTTACAAGGAGGAGGACAAGCGGATATGGCTTGGCACCACCGAAATGGGAATTCATGTTCTTCCGCTGATTCCATCGCTGCGGACCTACAATCATCCCCTCCCCGGTAATAGGCTGAGTAATGTTTGGCATGGAAAACGTAAGTCAATCTATGCCAACAACAACTATGGATTGCTTGTCGTCGACAGCCTTGAAAATTCAACTCAATATATTCCTGCGGCGGAGCAGTCAGCGAGAGTTAAGCTAAGCGGAAATTTCGTTAGCTCGGTGACTGAGGACTGGGAAGGAAACTTATGGATTGGTACAGAATCGGGATTGAATCATTTCAATCACCTGACAAAAAAAATAGAAGTCTACATCCATAGCCCATCGGATACTAATTCGCTGATGGGTAGCCGTGTACCTAGGACATTTGTAGATTCAAGAGGAGAGCTTTGGGCACTGGCCGGGCCGGGCTGGAACCACTTTGATGCTAAAGCAAAACAATTTGTGAGGGGTCGGAAAAAGGGCGGCAGCGGAAACAGTATTGACAAAATTGGAGAAACCAGGGCGGGGATGTGGATCGGATCCACGGATGGAGGACTGGCGTTGTTGCATGTGGAGAGTGGACTACTGGATTACTTTGTCAATGACCCAAAGGACAAACATTCGCTAAGCAACAATTATGTGACAGAACTCTATGCGGATTCACGTGATGTATTGTGGGTAGGTACCAATACGGGCTTGAATCAACTGCAGGGAAACAACGCATTCCGACGCTATGGAAAGATCCATGGCTTGAAACAGGAAAGCATCCGCCGAATCGAAGAGGACAAAGACAAGAACCTGCTGGTTCAAACCGGAGATGGAATTTACCGCCTCCATAGAAATGACCACGACGGCTCAGGGAACGATACCCTATTCCATGAAATTTATGGTCCACGGAGTTTGACTCCCGATGATGGCATTTTTCATTACCCTTATTATACCTGGAGCGAAGGCAACTTTGTAGCTGATATACTGATCGATGAGCTGAAGCCGGATACGCTACCGCCTCCAGTTGTGATTACGAATTTTCATCTGGATCCCAACAATAAGAACCCGCTTGATGCGGTGAATCTGAAAATGAACCCCACCTATCGGAAGAGCATATCATTGGACTATGATCAGAATCTGTTCTCCATAGAATTTTCAGCGCTGGATTTCGCGAATCCTGAGAAGAACCAGTATGCGTACAAACTGGATGGATTTGATGCCGACTGGACGCAAAGCGAAACGCGGAGATTTGTAACCTATACCAACATCGATCCAGGCACGTACACGTTCCGGGTGAAGGGATCAAACAGCCAGGGGGTATGGAATGAACAAGGGGCTTCCCTTTCTATAGTAATCAACCCGCCTTTCTGGAAAACCTGGTGGGCATACACGGGTTATGGCATGGCCTTCATCGGGCTACTTCTGGCAGCACGTAGAATAACCGTTAACAGGGAGCGCCTGAAAGCCCAGGTTCTTGTGGAACAAAAAGAGAAGCAGGCTTTGCGCGAACTGGACCACCTGAAGACAACATTCTTCTCCAGCATTACCCACGAGTTTCGTACACCATTGACGCTCATTCAGGGTCCGGCGGATGAATTGCTGGAGAAGACAAATGATCCGGGGGCAAAACATTTGATTGGTCTGATCAAGAGCAATTCGCACCGTCTGCTGAAGCTCATCAATCAATTGCTTGACCTGGCCCGGTTGGATGCGGGCGAGATGAGGCTGAAGTTGCGCGATACGAACCTCGCTACCTTTTTTACCGCCCGGATTTCTCAGTTTACTTCCCTGGCCGATTCGCGCCGGATTGACTTTGCCTGGAAACTACAGGAAGTTCTGCCAACGGCTGTCGTCGATGAAGAAAAACTGGAAACCATTGTGACGAACCTGATTTCAAACGCGCTGAAGTTTACGCCGGAGAAAGGGAACGTAAACGTCAGCGTGACATGGGAGAACGGGATGCTTCAGTTGGAAGTAGCGGACACCGGCCGTGGAATTCCGCCGGACAAGCTGAAGCATATCTTCGACCGGTTTTACCAGGTGGAGCCCAGCGACTCGACCCACTCGGAAGGAACCGGTATCGGCCTCGCCCTCGTAAAAGAGTATGTCGAGGTCATGAAAGGAAAGATCCAGGTAGAAAGCGCACAGGGGAAAGGAACGCGGTTTGTCGTCATGATTCCCGCGCCAGTTTCAAGCATGCCATCGGCACCGGACGCGGTGACATCAGACAAGAAAGTTGAGTACCCCCAATCAGAGAACGGTCATCCGGAAGACGCGCAACTTCCGTTACTTCTGCTCACGGAGGACAATGAAGACATTCGCTCATTCATCAAAGTGTGTTTAGGTCAGCGGTTTCGCTACCTGGAAGCCAGGCACGGCCGGGAAGGACTTGAACTGGCCATGGAGCAAATGCCTGACCTGATTCTCAGCGACCTGATGATGCCGGAGATGGATGGCATGGAATTCTGCGCACGGATAAAGAGTGACAGGCGCACAGATCACATTCCATTCATCATGCTCACGGCGAAGGCTGCCGAAGAAAGCAAACTCGAAGGACTGAAGACGGGAGCAGACGATTACCTCGTGAAGCCATTCAACAAAGCCGAACTCCTGTTGAAAGTGCAGAACCTGATTACCCTCCGCACCAATCTGCAAAACCACATCCGGACAGCAATTCTGGCCCAGGCTTCCGATGTTCAGGCCACGTCGGCCGAAGAGCAGTTTGTACTCAAAGCAAGGTTGTTTGTGGAGGCACATTTGAAGGATGAAACCCTCAGCGTGGAAACCCTGGCCGGAGAAATGAACCTCAGCCGCGAACAATGTTATCGCAAAATATCTGCCTTGAGCGGGTTGGCTCCTTCAGCATTCATCCGCAAGATCAAACTGCAGCAGGCTAATCAACTACTCACCAGCAAATGGGGGCCTGTTTCGCAGGTGACCTACGAGGCAGGGTTTGAAAACCTGAGCTACTTCAGCAAGGCGTTTAAGGAGGAGTTTGGGAAGTTGCCCAGCGAGGTGTAGCTGCGCGTGGACTAAATATCAGGCTGGTGCGATTTGTTTCTGTTTTTTGTTAAAAATGACAATTTTCAGAAACAAAGCATCGCCGGTCGGTTTAGCCTCATGAGTCCTGAAGGGTTTCAATCGCTAGTTACCAGGCCTAAGTTCCTTGAGCAGAAATTCACGCACATGCCGGTGTTCAATACCCTTTCGGTTGCCCCCGGAGTACGCATCCAGGCTCACCACATACTTTGGGTAGTTGTCAGCGATCAGTTCCAGGTTTCCAAATTCGCGCTTAGTGGTGGCTTCATCAGCCAGGAGGTAGGCTACCTGGACGTAAATCTTTTCATTACCCCGCTCGCAAACAAAATCTATCTCTTTGTCCTGGTATTTTCCAACATGCACCTCATACCCGGCGATGCGCAGGTGCAAGTACACGATGTTCTCGAGCAGTTTGCCGATGTCGGAGGGGCGGTAACCGAACAAGGCATGGCGCAAGCCCAGGTCTTCGAGGTAGTACTTCTGTCCGATTTCAAAGATCTTTTTGCCGCGTAGTTCTGTGCGGTTCACCCTGAGGATGAAAAATGCTTCTTCCAGAAATGCCAGATAATTGAGGATTATGTTGGGAGACACGGTGATCCTTTGTGCCTTGAGGAAATCGCTCACTTTTTTTGCGGAAAGCAGATTGCCGATATTGTCCGCCAGGTATCGCACCAGGTTTTCGAGCAGGGAAATATTTCGAATGCTGTGGCGGGCGACTACATCCTTAAAAAGTATGGCTGCGTAAATGTTTCTCAGGTAGTCAAACACGACATCGTCTTTCAACTCGAGATTGACCAGGTATGGCAGTCCGCCATACTTGAGATAGCTGAGAAACGACTCCGGTGTGTCCGGCGTGTTCCTGAAATTCAGAAATTCGCCATATGTAAGGCCGAAGATCTTGAACTCAATGTACCTTCCGCTCAGGTAGGTGGCCAATTCACCGGAAAGCAGAAAAGCGTTGCTGCCAGTGATATAAATATCGTGTTCCCCTTTGGCCTGAAGACTTCGAAGTGCTTTCTCAAAGCCGGCAATGTCCTGGATCTCGTCGATGAAGATGTAATTGCGCTCGTCGCGTTTGATTTGCGTATTCAGGTAACGCGTCAGGGAAAGGTGATCGTGAATCGATTCAAACTCGTGAAGCTCTTTGTTGATGTAAATCATGGGGGCGCCAGGCTCGGACTCCTGGATCAAATCCATCAGTTGAAGGAGAAGATAGCTTTTGCCTACCCTTCGCTGACCCACAAGCACCTTGATCAGGTTTTGGCCGATGAAGGGCGAAATCCGGTTAAGGTAAATGGGCCTTGAAATGTACTTCCGCTTGGTTTCCGTAAGAGTTGTATGTATAGATGAAGGAATGTGCAAAAATACTAAATCTTTTAAGTATACATACAGTATGTAGCATAGGGTCTATTTAGTTTGCAAAAGGGCAGTTTTGAGGGTGTAAAGCCATCACGAATGAAACTGTCTGAACTTTGATGGGTGTGATTTGTATGATGGACATGATAGGATGCATGAAATCACGGGAATCATACCCATCAAAGTTCTGATCGTTGGCCCCCTTAGGCTTTACATCCCTCGCTTTGCAACCGGCGTGTTAAGGAATGCCTCATCCGCGTTAGCGTTTCCGTGACGCTTCATGGCAGTTTTGTCCCATGGCAGCACATATGATTTCCCGCGAACAAACAGCACATCTTCTTATCGCGATCAGCCTTGTCGGATTTGCAACAATGGGAATCCGCATGCTGTGGCACGATGCCAGCGATGCCGTTAGCTCAGGTGATTCGCTGATCCAAACCGGCGTGTTGATTCTGAGCATACTCCTGATGGCCACGGGCAGCTACCTGACCGGCTACCGAAAGGGCCGCAAGGTGACCAACCGCATCACGCTGGACTTCTCGAAGAAAATGGATTCGTCAACTAAAAGCTCAGCCCAGTGAAGACCCTCAGGAAGTATCGGATGACCCCGGATTTACCGTGGACTGCGCCAGGAGGAAATGTGAGTCATAATGAAACACCCGGCTGTTTCAATATGGAACACAGAACCGTGGGCTGGTTTGGCCATGGCTTTCCATTAGCCATAATGTTCGATGGCATGTCGTTTGGCATCATTGGTTCGCAGCATGCAACAAATGAAGAATACAACGCAACGTTTGAGGTAATGGAACGGGAGAAGGGGAGGTACTTTTGATTCAATAAAAAGAGAATGGAACCAAGCAAGCAATTCGTAATGGATATGAAAGAGTCAACCCTGCTGATCTTGAGTGCGCTGCTGATCATCGGCAGTTACCTGGCCGGCTATCGGAGGGGCAGCCGCACGGGCAGCCGACTCACGCTGGACTTCTCGAAGAAGACGGATTTGGAGGGCAAGGGCCGGATAGGATGATTACGCATGAATGGTTTATACAATTATAAAGAAGGTCACTATGAAAGCATTTGCTACTAGAGAGACTAAGAAGAATATTAGAGGGTTGATGATGCAAATTGGGCTACTTGTACCCTTAGCTTTTTTTGGGGGGACAACAGCTTACAGTCAAGCCATAAATTTCTTTCCGCCTACCAATTACAGTGTAACTAGTTCTGCCTACGGCATTACTACAGGAGACTTCAATGAGGACGGAAACAAAGACATGGCAGTTGGACACTTTGGCGGAACCGTCATACAGATACTACTTGGAAATGGTTCCGGTGGTTTCGGCTCGGCTACAAATGTTACTATCGGTAACCTCCCGCTAAATCTTGCGGTCAGTGATTTTAATGGGGATTCACACCAGGATATTGTTGTAGCTAATTCGAACGTCGGCTTTGTTTCGGTGATTTTTGGTGATGGCACCGGAGGGTTCGGCGTGCCGATCGATATTCCTGTGGGATCTATTACCTTTGGAGTCAGCGTGGGTGACTTTAATGAAGATGGGAAAAAGGATATTGTCGCCTCGAGGAACCAAAGCGGTTTGCCGCATGGCTTGTCAATACTTTTGGGAGATGGATCAGGAGGTTTTGGCGCTGCAACGGATTACTTGGTGCCAAATGGCCCATCCTACATTGGCGTAAGGGATGTCAATCACGATGGGCACGAAGATTTGGCAGTGGCGTGCCAAAATGGGAACAATGTCTCTGTACTACTTGGCAATGGAAGCGGCGTATTTGGTGTAGTGACCAACTTTGCTACGCAAACGAACCCTATTGGTGTAGTCCTTGAGGATTTTAATGCAGATGGAAATCAGGACATTGCTGCAACCAACCTGCTATCAAACAGTGTTTCCATTTTGCTGGGCAATGGGTTGGGAAGCTTTGGAAGTTCAACCAATTTTGGAACCGGGGGTCAACCGTTTGCTATTGTTTCCAATGATTTCAATAACGATGGCAAAATGGACGTTGCTGTAACAAACCGGAATACCAATACAGTTGGTCTTCTTGCAGGTGACGGTGTCGGTGGACTTGGGGCAGCAGTGAGTTTTGGAGTTGGAACAGGCCCCCGGGGGATTGCCCTGGCAGATTTTAACAGCGACGGCCGGAAAGATCTAGCCACTGCAAATATTAGCAGCAGTAATGTTTCCGTTCTACTTTTCGATCCTGGGTTACCTCCTCCAAGCATTAGTTCATTCTCTCCCAATTCCGGCCCCATCGGAACAACCGTGACTATCACGGGAACAAACTTCAGCACAACACCCGCCAACAACATCGTTTACTTTGGGGCTACCAAAGCAACGGTAACGGCTGCTACGGCCACACAGCTTACGGTTACTGTTCCTGTGGGTGCAACGTATCAACCTATCACGGTTCAGGTGGCTGGTTTAACAGCTTATTCAAGCAAGCCGTTTATCGTAACATTTACAGGAGGGGGAACAATTGAGGCTTGCTCTTTCGCACCTAAGGTGAACCTGGGCACAACAGGGAATATGCATCGCGGAACATTGGGCGATGTGGATGGGGATGGAAAGCCTGACCTGATCATCCCGGCCGGACAAGGATTTAGTAATATTTCCATCTATCGGAATATCAGTACAACAGGAACCATTGTTCCCGGGTCATTCGCCCCTGCAGTAAATTTCACCACGGGAACAGATCCGTTAAGTGTCTCATTTGGTGATTTGGATAGCGATGGGAAACCTGATCTGGCAACAATCAGCGCCAATGGCGGCGGCATATCTGTTTTTAAAAATCTCTCTACTCCAGGAACCATTGCGCTGGCTGCCAAGGTTGACTTTGCAGTCTCTGGCGCAACAGACCTTGCCATATCAGATATTGATGGCGATGGAAAGCAAGACCTTTCTGTTACTCCTTTTTCTGTTGGATTTACAGTTCTGAGAAACATAGGAAGCACAGGCGTCATCAACGCGTCCACTTTTGCAGCAGGCGTAAGTTTTGGTGCCGGGGCCAACCCCTTCCCATTCTCCCTGGGTGACATCGATGGAGATGGCAAGATTGATGTGGCAGTCCCCGATCGCAATGCGTACACAGTTTCTGTTTTGAGAAACACAAGTGTACCGGGAACGGTGTCCTTCGCGGCCCTGGTTCCTCTTGCTACCGCACCGGGTACTCCGGCGGTTGGCCAGGGTGCTGCGTGGAGTTCACTTGGGGACATTGATGGCGATAGTAAGATGGATTTGTTCGTTTCCAATCCGAATATCAACACGGTCGCTATTTTTCGAAACACGAGTTCAGCAGGGCTTGTATCTTTTGCTGCCAGGTTTGACTTAGGCACTACCTTCTGGCCGGTAAACCCAACTCAAAGTGATCTGGATGGAGACGGTAAAATTGATTTGACTGTCGACCTGGGAGGGGCTGGAGTCAATACGATTGCGATCTATAAGAGTACAAGCACTTCAGGTATCATTAATGCGTCTACGTTCGCAGCTCCGGTCACATTGGCCACTCCCTCCTCACGGCTTTTTATAGCAGGAGACATTGACGGGGATGGCAGAAATGAACTGGTCAGTACTTATGGAACTGTTGCTGTCCTTCGGAATGTAATAGGCACCCTTGCGGCGCCATCCGTTTCTTCCTTTTCACCCGGCTCGGGAGCCTCTGGCACTTCCGTGACCATCACCGGCACCAACTTCAGCACACCCTTTTCAAATTCAGTAACATTTAATGGAGTGCCCGGAACCATCACCGGTTCAACAGCCACCACACTCACGGTTACGGTACCTGTTGGCGCAACATCGGGACCGCTTGACGTTACGATTGGTTGCAATACGTTGAATGCCGGAAATTTTGTTTTCCCTCCAACGATCACATTATTTGCACCAGCGTCCGGTCCTGTGGGTACAACCGTTACCATCACCGGAACAAACTTCAACCCAACACCCGCCAACAACATTGTGTTCTTTGGCGCTACCCAAGCAACGGTTACCGCAGCCACTTCCACTCAACTTACGGCTACTGTTCTCACAGGTGCAACCTACCACCCCATTTCAGTTTTGGTAAATGGATTGACGGCCTATTCCAGTAGTCCGTTTGTAGTAACATTCCTGGGAGGCGGGACAACTGATGCCTGCTCGTTTGCTCCCAATGTTAGTTTTACAACCGGGACAAATGCACGCGACGTCGCATTTGGAGACCTCGACGGAGACGGTAAGTCTGATTTGGTTGTAACAAATAATAACAGCAGTAGTGTTTCGGTATTTCTCAATACAAGTTCATCAGGAAGTATTACAAGCGGATCGTTTGCTGCAAAGGTAGATTTTGCGACCGGAGCATTTGCTACCAGCGTAGCCATTGGCGATCTCGATGGTGACGGTAAAAAAGACCTGGCTATTACGAATTTTAATAGCAACAGTGTTTCAATATTTCGCAATACAAGTTCATTAGGCAGTATCACAAGCGGATCTTTCGCGACAAGAGTGGATTTCACAACAGGAACCAGTCCGAACGAAGTAGCTATAAGCGATGTGGATGGAGACGGTAAGCCAGATTTGGCCGTGGCAAACTACGGCAACAATACCGTATCTGTTTTTCTCAATACGAGTTCATCAGGCAGCATTACTACTGGTTCGTTTGCCGCCAAAGTGGATTTCACAGTTGGAACATCGGCGCGTGATGTCGCATTTGGGGATTTGGATGGAGATGGCAAGCCGGATTTGGTTGCCGCAAACCGGCTTAGCAACAGTGTGTCGGTATTGCGCAATACAAGTGTACCAGGAAGCATAACAAGTGGTTCGTTTGCAGCAATAGTGGATTTTGCAACTGGGACAGAACCAGTTGAACTAGCTATCGGCGACCTGGATATGGATGGTAAACAGGATCTGGTCGTTACGAATTTTAGCAGCAACAGCCTATCGGTATTTCGCAATTTGAGTTCCGTGGGAAGTATTTCGCTTGGAGCGAAAGTAGATTTCACAACTGGAACAAATCCTCATGACATACAAATAGGCGATCTGGATGGAGACGGCAAACCAGATTTGGCAGTTTCAAATCGAAGCAGCAGCAATATTTCGGCATTTCGAAATACAAGCACACCGGGTAGCATAACAAGCGGTTCGTTTGCAGCAAAAGTAGATTTCACAACCGGAACACTTCCGACTGGATTAGCCATAGGCGATCTCGACGGTGATAACAAACCGGATTTGGTTGCGACCAATCATGGCAGCAACGTGATGTGGGTTCTTCGCAATACCATCGGCGAGTCTCCCATTCCAACCATCACATCTTTTACTCCCTCCTCAGGCCCAATTGGAACTTCCATCACCATCACCGGTACCAACTTTGACCTGATCCCCACCAACAACGATGTAAAATTCAATGGTACTGCGGCTGTCGTCACGGTCAGTACAGCTACCAGCATTACTACTTCAGTTCCTGTCGGGACAATCGCAGGAACTATTACGGTTAAGGTAGGATGTAACACAGCAACGAGTTCTGGCAGTTTTACCGTCACACCACCTCTGACGATCACTAGCTTCAGTCCTACCAGCGGCCCCATCGGCACAACCGTTACCATTACCGGAACAAACTTCAGCGCCACCCCGTCCAACAACATTGTGTTCTTTGGAGGTACGAAAGCAACGGTCACCGCAGCCACTACCACACAGCTCACTGTTACAGTCCCAACAGGTGCAACCTACCAGCCCATTTCAGTATTAGTCGCAGGATTGACGGCTTATTCAAGCAGTCCCTTTGTTGTGACATTTCCAGGGGGTGGAACCATTGATGCATGCTCCCTGGCACCAAAAGTTGATTTTATTACCGGTGCAACTCCACTAAGCACTTACATCGGAGACCTTGACGGGGATGGTAAGGCAGACCTGGTGACGGGAAATCAGAATGCCAATACTATTTCTGTTTATAGAAATACAAGTTCAACGGGGGTAGTTGATGTAACTTCCTTTTCCGCTAAGGTTGATTTCGCCGTAGGTGCCCAACCCTATTTAGTGGTGATTGGCGATATTGATGGAGACAGTAAACCAGATTTAGTCACTTCAAATGAGGTTGGAAATATTTCTGTGTTGAGAAACACGAGCGTAAGCGGGACCATTAACGCAAGCTCGTTTGCCGTGGCAGTCAATTTCACAGCGGGAGTTGCTCCGCACAGTGTTGCTTTAGGAGACCTTGATGCAGACGGTAAACCGGAATTGGTGACTGCCAATGCCATCAGTAACACGCTATCTGTTTTGAAGAATACAAGTGTCATAGGCACCATTTCCGCAGGTTCATTTGCTGCAAAAGTTGATTTCGGTACAGGGTCCAGCCCACAGAGCGTTGTCATTACTGATTTAGACGGAGATGGGAAGCCTGACCTGGCTGTAACTAACGGCTCCGGGGGAACCAACACTTTGTCTGTACTAAGAAACACCACGACCATAGGATTGATTGATGCCACTTCTTTCGCAGTCAAAGTTGATTTTACAACAGGTTTCTTTCCAAGAAGTATGGCGGTTGGAGACCTTGATGCGGATGGCAAGCCTGACTTAGCGGTTGCGAATTACAGCAGCAATACTCTTTCAGTCTTAAGAAACACAAGCAGCCCTGGCGGTATCACGGCAGGTTCTTTTGCTACAAAAGTAGATTTTGTGACCGCCTCAGGTCCGCACTGTGTGACGATTGGCGATATCGATGGGGACGGCAAGCCTGACCTTGCCGTGGCGAATTCAGGAAGCTCATCCATCGGGCTTTTCAAAAATATAAGTTTGACTGGTTCGATCACCACGGGTTCATTTTCCTCAAGGATTGATTTTGTGACCGCCCTTGCGCCTACGAATCTGGCCATAGGTGACCTTGAGGGCGATGGAAAACCAGAAGTTGTCGTTGGTGTTGGAGGGAACAATTTCGTTTCTGTCTTTCACAACATAGTTGGAGTCCCGCCCCCCGTTCCGGTTTCCCCGGTCAACGGAAGTTCGTGCGGACCTGGGACTGTGCTACTTTCCGTGTCAGGCGCGGCACCCGGTCAGTATCGGTGGTACGATGCCCCAACGGGAGGAACAGCCATTCCGGGTGAAGTGAATGCGTCATACACCACCGGGTTGCTCAGCACTTCAACAACGTACTACACCACAATTAGCATTAACTCCTGCGAGAGCTTTGCACGGACTCCAGTTACCGCTACCATCGAATCATTTCCTGTACCTCCAACGACGCCGGTTAATGGAGTTAGGTGCGGCCCAGGTTCTACAATTGTAACCGTTTCGGGCGCATCGGCCGGGCAGTATCGGTGGTATACTGCCCCAACAGGCGGAACTGCTTTGGCAGGAGAAACTAATGCAAACTATACAACCCCAGTCATCGCGTCGACTACTCCCTACTATGCTTCCATTCACAACGGTACCTGTGAAAGCGCTACCCGAACCGCAGTGGATGCCATTGTTAACCCCATTCCTTCAGATCCTGCAACACCGACAGTCAACGGCCCCTTCTGCAGCGGATCAACTTTTACTTTTACTACTTCAGGCGCTTCGCCCGGTGAATATCGCTGGTACACCGTGCCCAGCGGTGGAACGCCAATCGCAGGAGCAGTCAATGATTTCTACTCAACGGTGCTCACTACGGCCCCCACCCCGACATACTATGTTTTGATCGTGAGTGGTGGTTGTGAAAGCGGAAGACAATCGGTAACGGCGCTCGTGATCCCCCTTCCCACATCACCCGGAGTAGCAACCCCGGCACCGGTTTGCTCGGGAAATTCCGTACCCATCACAGCAAGCGGAGCTGTCAACGGACAATACCGTTGGTATGACGGCGGCGCCCTGATTGCGGGTGAATTTAATAGTGTGTTGACGATCCTGTCCCTGACCGCGGCAAAATCATTGGAGGTCGCTATCAACGACGGCACCTGCGAAAGCACAAGGACGACCGTTACCGCCACGGTGCAAGTCTGCACTGCACCCGTCATCGCCGATAATGTTTCAGCACCCTTCGTACCCGGAATCGTCCGCATTGACCTCACACCGCTGCTCTCGGATGCTGAAGGCAACCTGGACGTAAGCTCTATTTCTATAGTCGGCACGCTGGCGAGTGGCGCAACGGCCACCATTGATGGAACCGATCTCGTTATCGATTATACTGGAATCCCTTTCCCAGGAATAGAGACTGTCGAACTCTCGGTTTGTGACCTCACCGGTCTGTGCACAACGGAAACATTGACCGTTGAACTCTCCAGTGAGATTGGAATCTACAATGCCCTGTCTCCCAATGGAGACGGCAAGAACGAGACATTCTTCATCGAGAACATTGACAAACTCGCGGATACAAAGGAAAACAAGGTGATGATCTTCAACCGCTGGGGGGATGTTGTATTCTCCGTAGAGAACTACGATAACCTCAACCGGGTATTCGTCGGCCTCAACAACCAGGGCGAGAGTATTCCGGCGGGGACGTACTTCTTCCGGATTGACTTTAAGAACGGAGCACCTTCGAGGACAGGGTTTCTTGCTTTGAAAAAATAAGAAAGGAGTACTATGATTTGCTTTAACGTTTTATGATGATCGTATCCAAACCCGGAATCTTTTCAAATTGCTTATCCGCTGTGATCAATGGAAGCCCCATCGTAATTGCAGAAGCAGCGATAATGGCATCCGGAAGTTTGATCTTTATCTTCTGCCTTAGTTCAATCACTGCGGCCTTAATGACTGGCGAAAGTTCAATGACCGTACATTGGCTAATAAACGCTTCTGTTTTTGCGATTTCAACAGGAGTGATTTGCGGCTTACTCAGCAATTCAAGTTCTGAAATGACTGATAATTTGGCATCTATACCCTGGAGAAGTTCCGCGAGGTTCTCATCCCCACTTAATAGATATATCGCGATGTTAGTATCGCAAAAAGCGTGGATGTCAATCCCACTCATTTCTCATACGCTTTTGAGCTGCCAAGCCTTCTTCGCTCCATTTTACTGTACCGCAAAACTTTTTTGCATCCAGTTTTTTACCGCCTTTAAGTTTTCTTGCTGCCGCTGCCAGATCTTTGCGTTTCGTCTTACGGGTGATGTGTATTACCATATTCGTAACTCTTTTAGCTTTTGTGAGGATAAAACAGGTTCATTTTATTCAAACCCTTTTTTAATAGGCAAGCGCTCAAGCACACGCTTCGATTGGCCAAAGTGCTCGCGGGGCACGGGCCAGGGCCTCCGCCGCCTTTTTCTTGGTGACGGGCTTCTTGATTTCAATAATCATAAGCACTGCTGTTTATTCAAAGTTAAACAAATGGATGCTATTGAATCCTTCGAGTAACCAAAAAAAAATATGAAAACATTCCTTCTCCTTGCTCTGTTTTCCTGCGCGGTGCAAGCTATAGCCCAGCAGGACCCCATCTACGCTCAGTACATCAACAACCCCATGCTGATCAACCCAGCCTATGCGGGGAGCAACAACATGTTCAACGCGGGGATTCAGTATCGCACCCAGTGGGCAGGTCTGGATGACAACCCGACCACCGTCAATTTTTCCAGCAACATGTCGGTGTACCGCAACAAGGCAGGCGTGGGTCTGATGGTAACACAGGATAAGATTGGAGATTCCAAGACCACGGAAGTCAACGGTGTGTTTGCCTACCGCCTGAATCTAAAAAGTTCTTCCGTTTCCTTCGGGATGCAGACGGGCTTCATGCGCTACGAAAATGATCTATCCAAGCTCTCGATCCGTGATCCCGGGGATCCGGCGTTTACGGTAATGACGGAAACCAAATTCAACACAGGCTTTGGCATCTTGTGGAAGGGCGACCGGTTTATCACGGGCTTGTCGGTGCCGCGGATGCTTCCGGCTTCGGTGAGCCAAGGAGGCCAGGAGATTGAATTGTATCAGCAGCACTATTACCTGTTTGGATCGTATGTATTCTTTTTGTCGGAACAAGTGCGTTTCAAGCCTGCGGTTTTGTTCAGGGGCACGAAGAACTCACCCGTTTCAACGGATTTGAATCTTTCATTTACTTATAAAGAGTACTACACAGCCGGGTTGATTACCAGAAATTTTAAGACCTATGGATTGTTGGCGCAAGTAATGGCGGGAAAATTCAGGTTTGGGTATGTGTTTGAATTGCCGGGCAATGGGGAGACCTCATTGAATTTCATCAGTCATGAATTGATGATCGGGA
Organism: Cyclobacteriaceae bacterium; assembly: GCA_031384895.1. Classification (GTDB taxonomy): domain Bacteria; phylum Bacteroidota; class Bacteroidia; order Cytophagales; family Cyclobacteriaceae; genus ELB16-189. Next base: position 25,640 of record JANNAZ010000165.1, read on the forward strand.
TCTCAATGGATTTGCTTCCGTTTCATGACCGGGCAGTGAAGACGTTTTAGGCGGAAATGGTACTTGATGGCTGAACACGCTTTAATACCCTTTGTGCCGCCTTTGTGTTCGTCGTGACCTTTCTCTTTTGGTTTCATAATTCCTCAGCAGGAACCATAAATGTAATAAGAAGTTTACGGGTAAGAAGTGGAGGCAAGAAAAACCGTCGGCTATTATTCCACCGTCACCGACTTTGCCAAATTCCTCGGCTGATCCACATTGGCACCACGCAGCACGGCGATGTGGTAAGACAGAAGTTGGAGCGGAATCACGGAGACCAGTGGCATGAGGGGTTCGATGGTAGCCGGCACCTCAAGGGTGAACTCCGCCATCTTTGGGATTTGTGTATCTCCTTCTGTCACTACGGCGATAACGCGACCTTTGCGCGCCTTCACTTCCTGAATATTGGATACTACTTTCTCATACGAACTGTCTTTGGTGGCAATAAAGACTACCGGCATTTCCTGGTCGATCAAAGCGATGGGTCCGTGTTTCATCTCAGCTGCCGGATAGCCCTCGGCATGGATGTAGGATATCTCTTTTAATTTGAGTGCACCTTCCAGGGCTACGGGAAAATTGTAACCTCGTCCGAGGTATAGAAAGTTCCGGATCTCTTTGAATTCTTCAGCTAGAACCTTGATCTGATCATTGAGCTTCAACGCCTTCTCCACCTTGGCCGGAATATTCTCCATCTCGACCAGCATCTCATGAAATTTCTGTTCGGTGATGGTGCCCTTTTGGTGCGCAACAATGAGTGCAATCATGTTGAGCACGGTGAGTTGCGCGGTGAAGGCTTTCGTACTAGCCACCCCGATCTCAGGCCCTGCGTGCGTGTATGCCCCGGCGTGCGTTGTACGGGGAATGGATGAACCCACGACGTTACAAACGCCGAAAATGATAGCGCCCTTTGATTTAGCAAGATCAATGGCGGCAAGCGTGTCGGCGGTTTCGCCGGATTGTGAGATGGCGATAACTACATCTCCTTCGCGAATGATCGGATTGCGATAGCGGAATTCGGATGCATACTCGACTTCGGTTGGAATGCGGCAGAACTCCTCAAAGAAATACTCCGCCACCAGGCCTGCGTGCCAGGAGGTGCCGCATGCAACAATCAGAATCCGGTCAGCATTGACGAGTTTGTTGATGTATTCTCTCAGCCCACCAAGAATCAGGCGATTCGATGCTGAGTCCAAACGTCCGCGCATGCAATCCTGTATAGAGCGCGGCTGCTCGAATATTTCCTTAAGCATGAAATGTTCATACCCGCCTTTTTCTATGGCCTCAAGTTCGAGGTCTATCGTTTGAATGTACGGTGTCAGCGGCAGGTTGGCTACGTTCTTGATAGTCAACTTCCCGTTGTCGATAATCGCGATCTCCTGATCATTGAGATAAACAACCTCGTTGGTGTACTCGATAATGGGCGTAGCATCGGATGCCATGAAGAACTCTCCTTTTCCAACACCCAGAACCAACGGACTTCCTTTACGGGCGGCAATCAACAGGTTTGGATTATCGAACGACATAACAACAATGGCGTACGCCCCGACAACTTTGGTTAGCGCTAGCCGAACTGCTTCATCAAGAGGGCAGCCTTCTTTCTCTTTGATATCCTCAATGAAATGAACAAACACTTCCGTGTCGGTCTCACTGAGGAATGCATGGCCTTTGCGGACCAATTCTTTTTTGAGGGTCGCGTAGTTTTCTATGATGCCGTTGTGAATAATCGCCAGGTGCTTCGTGGCGGAATAGTGGGGGTGCGCATTCTCATCGCTTGGTTCACCGTGTGTGGCCCAGCGGGTATGACCCATCCCGATGTGGCTATCGAGGTTCATGCCCTTCAGATAGATTTCCAGCTCGGAGACCTTCCCTTTTTTCTTGTAGACGTTGAGGGCGCCGTTGAGCAAGGCGATGCCTGTACTGTCGTAGCCGCGGTATTCCAGTCGCTTTAAACCTTTGATGATGACGTCACTGGCTTGGCGGTGACCGACGTAGGCGACAATACCACACATGGCTCTAAGGAAGTGAAGTTAAGGGTTTTGAAAAATAAATTTTGAGGGTCGCTGAGGAGGGGTCAAGCTTAAGCGCGCTGATGGTTTTCTCAAACTCGGCCTGGTTCGGGAAGAGGGCAAGGGCTTTTACGCGCCGCTTACTGGTCTTATGCTTTATAATTTGGTGAAAGAACTCCGTCAAAAGGGTTAACCCAATTTTTCCTGTTTCCTGATCTACGGAGAAGGTCCCGCTTGTCAGGTCATTCAAGACACTTGCGCGACTTTCCGTTTCGCTGACGGTCAGCGGGATAATCCCATTTTGAATTTTTACCAGATAGGGGTCATTGATTCTAATCGTCTTCCCACCGACGATCGTATCCAGATACAAGCCTCTGAAATTGTTGGTTGAATCGAGTAAAAACAATGAAAGGGATTGCGGCGCACGAAGGGAGGATGTATTGTTGAGAACCAGTTCAGCGGAATTGATGATTGCATTGTCTATCGTATCGAAGTACGCATAGACATTGTCCAGCTCAAATTTTGTAACCAGGCCTAAGCCACTCTGAAGATAAAGGTTATTATCCGTAGGCGTAAAATCCTGAAATGGAAGCACGCCGTCCAGGGGAGTGCCGCTGCGGTCTGAAATGAGGCTGGTGAAACTGACCACAGGAATCAGCTGGCCGCCAATGGAAGTGTAGTAGATGGGGAAATCAACAGTCACGTCAATTGCGCCCTCCTTGTACTTCAGTATAATTTTTGAATCACCGGAAACTGGCGCGGGGAGGGTGTATACTGGGGTGAACCCCAGGATTTGGTTGCCCACCGGCATGGTCACGGCAAAGCCGGGGTATCGTGCGCTGAAGGCGGCGAAGTCATCGAAGACCGTCCGGTTGCCGATAAGATCATCAAGCAGGCTTTGTCCCACGGTTCCTGAAAGCTTGATCTTCACATCAAAGAATGCATTGTTAGCCGGGTTATTGTCAGTGTAAAAGCTCCAACCCAGCTTTAGTTCATCCGGCCCCAGAGCAAAGGTCGTATCGCCGATGGGCAAAGCACCAACGCTGGCGGGGCTGCTTCCATAATATTCCTGATCAGCAGTGAGTGGATCCAGAAGTTCGAAGATTTGAAGTTGCAGATCGCTGCTGTCGGTAGCGCCAAAGGAGTAGTAATCGAACTTCAGCTGCAACTCAAGCGATTCGAAGACTGCCGTTGGATTCGGAAACACAGTCTCTATCGGTGGCGAAAAATTGAAGTAGGATGAAGCGGTGATATTGCCCAGCTCAGGATCGGTTGCCCTTCCGACAAGAAGGCGAGAAACCTCATTTTCCACAATATTCTGTGTCCGGACTGGCTCGCGCAGAAAAACGCTCTTGGTCAGGGGAATCTCTATATACCGAGTTTCCAGGCGGGGATCCTTGCGAAAGCCGACCAATGAAGCGTCGTCCTTACAAGAGAAGAAAACAAGGGAAAGCCAGGCGAACCCAAGCGCAACGACCTTAACCGGCCAGCTCCGTGTACATGTTATAAAACGACTCGGTGTAATTATCGTCCTTCTCGATGGTTTCAACTTTCTTCTCTTTAATTTTCTTAACTAATCCTTCCAGCTTTTTATTGTCCCCGGCTACGGAAACCATATCTGCGAATTGGGCCCCTAATTTAATAAAGCCTTCATAATCCCCCGTCTTGAGGTGGCCCAGCATGTTGTCTTCAATGTCCATCATCTTCACTTTTCCCATCAAGTCGCCTTTGAATTTGTGGGTGAAGGGGTTGTTATAGATGGTAAAAACTGTTTTGGTATTCTTGAACAGGGGGTCGTTCTTATACGTTGTCTTCAGGTACAGCGGAATAAAACTGGTAATCCAGTCATTTCAATGAACGATGTACGGTCCCCATCCTAGTTTGCGCACCGTTTCGATAACTCCCTTGCAGAAGAAGATCGCCCGCTCATCGTTATCCTCGTAGAACTTGTTTTCCTTATCGTGAAACATCGACTTGCGGTGGAAATAATCCTCATTGTCGATAAAATACACCTGCAGCTTGGCATTCGGTATGGATGCCACTTTAATGATCAGGGGTTTCTCCTCATCGCCAACCGAGATGTTAATCCCCGAAAGCCGGACCACCTCGTGAAGCCTGTTTTTGCGCTCGTTTATCAAGCCAAAACGCGGTACCAGAATCCTTATTTCCATCCCTTTTTCCTGCATGGCCTGGGGGAGCTTACGAACGAATTCAGCAACCTCCGAAGTCTGCAGAAAGGGGTTGATCTCACTGGCAACATAGAGGATGCGTAGTTTGGACATAGTAATGGTTTTTGTAGAGAAACGAGGGACAAAGATACGGGAATTGCAACCGGTATTCAACTGGTGTTCAATTATTAAGCCTATATTTGCTCCCTTCCAAAATAAGGCTTGGAATGCACACTTTTAAGGAGATCGCACCACTGCGGACCTATCTGAATACACTGCATTCCACTCATTCTTCTGTGGGTTTTGTGCCAACCATGGGAGCCCTGCACGAAGGTCATCTCAGCCTGATTCGAGCTTCTAAAAAAGAGAATAGTACCACGGTCTGCTCCATCTACGTAAATCCAACTCAGTTCGGCAATCCGAAAGACCTTGAAAAATACCCCAGAATGCTGGAGCAAGATCTGAGTCTGCTGGAAGGTGAATCGTGCGACATTGTTTTTTGTCCTGAGAATCAGGAGATGTACGAACGACCAGCGCATGTGTCGATCGCCTTCAAGGACTTGGACAACGTACTTGAAGGGGAATTTCGCCCGGGACATTTCAGCGGCGTTGCACAGGTGGTGGCCAAACTATTCAACATTGTCCAGCCGGACCGAACCTATTTTGGACAGAAGGATTTTCAGCAGGTCGTGCTCATTAACCGTCTAGTTGAAGCATTGAAATTCAATGTAAAAGTTATCACCATGCCCATTGTCCGGGAAGCAGATGGACTGGCGATGTCATCTCGGAACCAGAGACTGTCTCCCACAGAGCGGAAGCAAGCGTCGGTTCTCTTTGCCTGCCTGCATCAAACACGCGATGGCATTTTAGCCGGCAAGGCTATGGATGCGTTGCGTGAGCAAGCCAGGGCGCTGTGTAGCGAAAGCGGTGTAACTCTGGAATACCTGGCGGTAGCGGACCGGAAAGATTTTATATTGCTGAACCAAGTGACTGACCCGAGCCAGGCTGTAATTCTCATTGCCGCTCAGGTAGGACCCGTTCGGCTGATCGATAACTTGTTTGTTCAACCCTAATAAACCCACACGTGCCCAAACGTCTTCGCGTTATTGTTCAATACCTCGTTATGCTTTTGCTCACGGCCGTCCTGCTGTGGTTGTCTTTGCGTGGGTTGACAGTAGGAGAGGGTGAGAACAAAGCGGACTTTATTTGGCGGGCATGGGAAGCTTCCAACAAATTCTACTTGCTACTGATGGCCGTCGTGGCCTTTATAAGCCATATACTTCGTGCCGAACGGTGGAGAATGCTGCTGATTCCGACAGGGAACAAGGTCTCCCTCAGCAACAGTTTCTTTTCCCTAATGATTGGTTACCTCGTGAACCTGGCCATTCCGCGCGGTGGCGAAATAACTCGTTGCTACAATCTTCTCAAATTGGAAAAGACACCTGTTGAGGTTTCATTCGGAACGGTTGTGGTCGAGCGTATTGTCGATGTGCTTTCCTTGGTACTGGTTATTGCGATTGCCTTTTTCGTGGAGTGGGATCGATTGATCAGTTTTTTGAATTCCCTCGGCATCGGGTCTGGTGAAACTTCATTTGAGTTACCCTGGTGGGCGTTTGCTGCACTAGCTGCTGCTGTTGGGGCTGGTGCAACGCTTTTCTTATACCGCAAGAACCCAAAACTTCTTCGGATCATTGATGGGTTCCGGAAGGGCTTGCTCTCTGTCTTTCAGATGGAAAACAAATGGCTCTTCCTATTCTACTCGGTGGCCATCTGGTTTCTTTATTTTCTCATGAGCTATTGCGTAATCATGGCGTTTGAGACAACAAAGGACCTGGGCGTCGGGGCTGTGCTCACCTTATTTGCGCTCGGTGCCATCGCCATGGCGGCTCCGCTGCCAGGCGGAGCTGGATCATACCACACCATTGTACCGCTCGGTCTTGTAGCGTTGTATCAATTGCCCAAGGCAGACGCCATCGCTTTTGTTTTTATTTTTCATGCCTGGCAAACGCTAACCATGATAGTTGGCGGTGTTGTATCTTTGATTATTAGCTATTGGCTCATTCGATGGAAAAAACAGCCGACAAAATAAAAGATCTCGTTGCGGCCAAGAATCAGGTCGGCCAATGGAAGCAGCAAGGCAAACGCGTTGTGTTCACCAACGGATGCTTCGATTTGCTTCACCTGGGGCATGTCGATTACCTGGAAAAAGCAAGGAACCTGGGAGATGTTCTGGTGGTTGGCCTGAACACAGATGACTCAGTTAGTCGCTTCAAAGGCCCGCAACGGCCCATTCAGGATCAGCAATCCAGGGCAAGAATAATGGCCGCACTTCAGTCAGTAGATCTGGTCGTTTTCTTCAACGAAGACACGCCGTACAAGTTGATTTCTGAGCTCCTGCCTCAAATTTTGGTTAAAGGCAGTGACTATTTGGCAGAAAACATTGTTGGCGCAGATGTTGTTAAAAATGCAGGAGGCGTGGTGAAGACGATCGACTTTGTGCAGGGGTACTCCACGACCCGAATTGTAGAGAAAATCAAAACAACCTAATTTTATACAACTATGGGATTTGGCGCATTAATTATCGGGGGATTCTTCATGCTTATTGGCTGGCTGGTCAGCAATAGACTGAAGAACAAATTCAAAAAATATGCTCAGGTTCACCTGACCAAGAACCTGACCGGAGCAGAAATTGCCCGACTCATGCTTGCAGACAATGGGATTCACGATGTGCAAGTGGTTAGTGTAGAAGGTCAATTGACGGACCACTATGACCCTGCAGCGAAGACGGTGAATTTAAGTGAGGGTGTTTTTCATGGAAGAAATGCTGCAGCGACGGCAGTTGCTTCACACGAGTGCGGCCACGCGGTTCAGCATGCCACTGCATACACCATGCTTCAATTCCGTTCCGCGATGGTCCCCATTCAGAACGTAACGGCCCGCGTGCTGAACTACATCATGATGGCGATGATTTTTGGAGGATTCTTTGCGGGCAGTGTTCTTCCCTGGAACACCGCATTGCTGGTGATGATTGTATGCTATGGCGTATTTGCGCTCTTCGCTATCGTTACGCTCCCTGTGGAATTTGATGCAAGTCGCCGGGCGCTTGCTTGGGTAAGAACGCGGAACATCGTCAACCCAGGAGAATACGACATGGCGCAGGACGCGTTGAAATGGGCGGCCATGACTTATGTCGTAGCAGCTATCGGTGCGATCACGACCTTGTTGTACTACGTAATGATGTACCTGGGAGTGGGCCGTGATGAATAAATGATTTGAAATATCAACGAAAGACCCTGGATGTGCATTCAGGGTCTTTTTTTGTTTCAGTTTTCCATCATTACTTACTACTTTCAGTCCGATAATCCACCCTCAGGGAATGAACTTTCAACTTACCGAAGAACAATTAGCCGTACAGCAGGCGGCACGGGACTTTGCCCAAAATGAACTCTTGCCGGGCGTGCTCGAGCGCGACAAGCACCAGAAGTTTCCTGAAGAACTCCAGCGCAGAATGGGACAACTGGGGTTCATGGGCATGATGACCGATCCAAAGTACAACGGCGGAGGCATGGATACCATCTCCTATGTGCTTGCCATGGAGGAACTTTCCAAGGTTGATGCATCCGCCTCGGTGATGATGTCGGTCAACAATTCCCTTGTCTGTTGGGGACTGGAATCTAGCGGATCGGAAGAGCAAAAGCAGAAATACCTCAAG
>JANNAZ010000175.1:0-24452 GCA_031384895.1 Cyclobacteriaceae bacterium
GGTTACGATCAGCACACCTCGCATTAGCATGGCATGCCCGGGAAATGAACAGAGGTACGTATAGGTGCCAGGCGTTGTTGGGGCGATGAAGTAGATCGCTTCGGAACTTCCGGGCTGGACGAGGTTCGTATGAAACAAGACTTTGTTTGTTTTTGGAATATAGTTTAGCTCAGCGCCTTTCAGTCCCATATTAAAAGCGGCATCCCCCACGTCACCTGCTGCCCCCGGTGCCACAATCACTACGTTGTGTATCATGTCATCGGTGTTGTTGAATACCCATTTGATCTTGCTCCCGGCCTTTACTTGGAGGGATAAAACATCATACTTCAGACCCGGTTTGGTCCCCAACACGATTACCTGATCGGGTTGCGTCCAACCGGCAGGCATTTTGGTCTGACGTTTAACGCCTGTTGATTTTGACACGTTGGTGGGACCAGCTTTCTTTTCAACCGGCATGGCCGCCATTTCATGTTGCTGATGCTGTACCTTTTGCATATCAGTCAGCACGGCCTTGTCTCCTGAAGGCACTGCATTCATCGTGTAATAACCAACCGGATGCAACAAGTTCAATCCGTGCTGTGATGAAATGCCGTTAAGTTTAACCTCATGAATAAATCCTTCACGGAGATTATCAACCACCAGACGAACCGTGCGTCCATCTTCAGAAACAATAATGCCTTTCAGCGAACAAGTTTCCTGCTGAATTACTTCACTCCCATACTCATGATGGTAGTGGTAGGTGAAGCCATTCACTTCATAATTTTTAGGATTCTTCGCGGCCTCTTTATCTACTGGAAGCGTGAACCGGATTTCGAAGCCATCCGTTTTTGCCCGAATGGTCTCGATTTCAAATGGGGTCTTGCCGGTCCACACGAGTCGCTGAAGCGCATATGATTCGGGTCCGGTGCTCGACCATCCGCGACTGGTCATTCCGGCAAAAATGGAACCATCAATCCCCCAGCGTAAGCGAATCAACCCCGATGCAAAGCCTTCACGAAACGGGTAGCAGGCACCTTGATACTTGCCGTTAACTTTCTCCAGTGACATGCGCATGATGGTCGAATGACCTTGATCGCTGACGAAGTATTGCCCTGCGAATGGACCAAATGCGCCATGCGTGGTGTCTTCCAATATATCAGCTGTTGATATTCCCATTAGCGTATGCGGAAACCACACGGCTGGAAGTTTTATTTCCTTAATCACCTTCGCCGCCTCATGCATCGGTTGTCCGTTGTCCACTTTCGCAAGGTCCTGCTTGGTTAGCCGCAACGGCGACTCGGGTTCCTTTGTCCAGTTAAGGCCACCGGCATTACCCGCAAAATCACCTTTCTCCAGGTGGGTCACGCGACCGGAGCCAACCCAATCGCCCTGGTTCTCTGCGTAGAAAACATCGTTGGCTGAATTTACCGCTATTCCGGCAGGCGACCGCAAACCGGTAGCAACGGGCTCCATGGTGCCGTCTGGCCTAATCTTCAGCAGCCACCCATGCCACTTTGCCAGTCCATCGCCATAAGATCCTACCCACGCTACATTCAGGGTGACATACATATCGCCATTCTTGTCAAATGCGGGCCCATAAGCATATTCATGGTAGTTGCCGCTAAGATCAAATCGGTATATCGCTTTGTATTCATCGGCTTTTCCATCGTTATCGTGATCGGTAATCCGGGTGAGTTCTCCACGCTGCGTACAGTAGAAAGAGCCGTCTTTGTAGGCCAGCCCCAATACTTCATGGAGGCCCGACGCAAAACGCGTAAAGTGGGGCAGGCCTGTGGCCATGTACGGATTATCGATCATCCAGACTTCGCCATGGCGTGTGCTGACGGCCAATCGCCCGTCTTTCAATACAGCCAATCCACCGACTTCTAACTTGATACCTTCCGGGATAGGAATCCGCTTTATCTGATAGTAGTCGTCCTCTGTATAGATTCGTGTAACCTGAGCGAAAGATGGGCTAGCATGAAGTATAAACAGCCCAACAAGCATACTTAAGAATATGCCTTTAGTTTTCATTGTTGAATGAGATGAGCCTACCATATCAGTGAAAATTCAATAGTTGAAGAAGTCGTTACTGGAATGACCAACTCCATTGCCTCAGAACTATTTCTGATCTCGGGTTTAACCTTGGGAGTGAGTTGAATGAAATACCGTTGGTTGTCGATGGCGTAAATTCCTTCGCCTGTCTTCTCTATTATTTTTCCCTTGGCCAATCTGACATAGAGTACCTGTGATGGCGTAAGCCCTGAAATGGAAACCGAATGAGAAATGCCTTGCTGATTTGGTATGGGCTGTATCACATCCGTCATGCTCACATTCTTGTATTGATATTGAAATACGGGAATACGATTTATGTTTAATGTATACCCTTTGTAAATGAAATCGCGAATGTAGTCCAGTGAATCCGGCAAAGATGCTGTTTGTGATTGGGAAAACGATACGATAGGGGTTCCTGTCAGGATTATGGCAGCACCCAGGGGAGAGGACACCTGGGGCTCGCCGCGTTCGTGCCACATCTCTGTTACATTTAGAAACGCTCCACGCCACACACTCAAGAGCGCACCCTGGTCCAGGTCATACGCATAGTTTATCCCCCCGGGGTTGCCAACAGAAATAATGTGCATCTTCTTCCGCCCGCCATGTACCATAAAGGATCTTAGAATTTCCGGTTCATCGCGGGTTACCACGGTAATTAAAGGTGCTGGTGATTCGCTTGGTACAGAGGAGGGAGTATGGAGTGGCAATGGTCGGGAGTTTAATTTGCCGATTGACAAACCAAGTTTTCTTTGGGACCACGGGTAGTTTTTGATGTAACTCAATTGAATGGCATGGTCGCCTGCCGAAAGTCTTTTTGTGGAAAAATTACCTTCGCTCAAAATGTCCTGTCCATCAATGGCTAATGCAGCCATTCCATTTTTCTGCAGAGTGAATTGATATTCATCGTCTGCATCAACGTGGAGTTTCCCTTTGAACACCAACCCGAGGCCGCTGGGGTTGTCGGCCAGTTTAGCGTCAATGGCTTCAGCCGTCCCACTCCGTGTCTCTTTGTCTTTGGTGAGTTCGGTAAAGTTGTTGAATGTCCCTTCGTAGTAGGTATAGGTGAGGTCCGAGAGTGTAGGACTAAATTCATTCAGCAACGCATATTGGATATTCCGGAATGCCACGGGGCCGTGGTCGCCCTGAATCATGAGGGGGCCGGAGGCTTTTTCATCTGTATAGGCCGCAGCCCGCGTTGGCCCGAATACAACAACATTTTCATGGATGACCACGCCGTTTAATGCCACCTTGACAAAACGGGCTGGGCTAATTTTCTTTCCTTTTGAATCAAAACGGGGTGCCCGGAATTCCACTTCCAGGTGTTGCCAGGTATTGGGTGCGAAGGTCGCGTTGGTTAGTGGCGGATGGCCTTCATAACCTTTCGATCCCTCGGGCTGTGCGTCATCCCAGCGCTCATAGATCCCACCACAATCCAATGACTTGGGTGCGGTCACCATCCAACTATCAAGCAACTGTACTTCATATCGGCCCTCAAAGTAGATTCCTGAATTTGATTCTTTGGGCACCAGGAAGTCAAGCGACAGAAAAATATCGCTGTGTTCTATCTTGGTAAAGATGTTTTTCCCTCTGATGTCTTTGCCTACATCATTGAATAAGATGCCTGTTCCCTTTCCTGTGTGAAATGCAGTCTCACTGTAGTTGCCTGATACACTGCCTGCAATTTTCCAATTCTTGGGTGGCTCGGTGAAGAAATCCAGGTCGCTCAATGAAGCGGTCTGGGTCTTATATCCTTTTGTTTGCGCCAGGCACAGCCCGGGTACCAACATTATTATAGTGAGAAGGACACGAACCATGTTTGTAAAATTAGTATGTATTTAGGCTGAATATAGTAAATATAGAATGTCGAGGAAAAACATGAGTCTAGCCAGGCGGGCTTGGCTCCGTGTTTGGTCTTATGTGCTCCCTTATCCGCTATTCTGTAACCTTATCTACTTCAGCGAATGAGATAGCTTCATTTGAAGTGAAAAACACTCTTTTTGCGAAATCGACTTCCACTATATCAATTTGTTCTTGCGTTTGGCTGACAATGAACATGCCTATCAGCTTATATTCGACGCTGTCACCATAGTAACTTTCAGTTGTTGTGTAAACTATTCTAAGCCCGGAATCATGATGCAGCAGGGTGAGTTCAAACATTCGATAAATGTCGTCACTCTTCCTGCGTTCAGAATTGGTGTATTCCTTTGAGATGTATTTCGTAAACTGACTTTCTTCATAAGAAATTCTGGCTGGCCCCACGATGAGTCCAATAGCGGATAGGATCTGATCTTGCTTTGCTTTACTGATTTTCATGCTGGATCACATGACCAATTCCTTTGAATGGCCATCAAGGTTTGAACGCGGTGATCGTCACCAGTTTGGTGGCGACAGCAAACATACGGTCATCGTTCAGTAGCGCGAACCGTGTGCCTTGGCGCAAAGGAATCATTCGCTTTTCTGTGGTGTACAAGTCGATAAAAACCAACTCGTTGCCGGAGATGTAATACATCTCCTCGCCAAAAAAATTGAAATAGTTCATATGCTTTTCCCCCAGGGTTCGGACATATTTCCCCAAGGAATTGAACACATGCACACCGGCGGTTTGATCCAGCAGGAAAACGTAGTTCTGATATTCGCGCAAGCTTGTATAGTCGGCAATTTGTTTTTGTGGGAGATGTTGGAGGGCTGTCTCCAGGCTGATGGCCGTTGAATTCAATGCTGTTTTCTTGATGCTGAAATCAGCAGAGTCCAGGATCCATAATTCGCGCAGAGCAGGGCATACCAGCCATGGTGTTATCGCAAAGGCCGGGTCGAGGTCATGCTGCGATACATTCGAGAAATCGGTTGACATGTTTCCGTATCGGTTTTCGAGCCGATTGTAGTAGAACGACTGCACGCCATCCATGGGATCGATGAGGGTTGGAACAGATTTGAATTTGTGTGAGCCAATTTTCTTTCCGGTTTTGTCAAATTTCTGTACGTCACCGTTGGACAGTACGAGAAAAAGGTCTCCGGGACGGTCAACACCCGCCCATACAATGTCTGCGTCTGTGGTAAATGTAATCGGAAACGGTTGACCCACTGCCGGAAAAAATTGCAGCTGGACAAAGAGTATGACTACTCCCAGTCGCGTCATGAAGAAAATATTTTGAGCTCTGCGTTTTTCCCATCGTAGGTGCAGTAGGTGGCCTTTTGATGTACCCACTCTCCGATATTGAGGTAGCGGCAGCTCGGCCCCACTTGCAGATCCAGTGTCAGGTGACGGTGCCCGAAGATGTAAAAATCCCGATGGGTTTTTTTCTCCTCCTCACGGCACCAGACAAAAAGAAATTCGTTTTCCTCGCCCCGAAATGTTTCTTCCCGCTTCATGTTGTTGATTCGACTCTTCTTGCTCCAATAATGAGCAATTCGCATGCCGAGATTGGGATGGATGCGGGCGAACAACCATTGGCAAATGCTGCTGTTAAAAAATTTCTTCAGGAGTTTATACGAAGTTTCTCCAGGGCCCAGGCCGTCGCCATGACCGATGAGCACCCGTTGGTTACCCACGGTTAGTTCGATTGGTTCACGGTGGATTGGAATTCCAAGTTCTGTCGGGAAGTAGTCAAACATCCACATGTCGTGGTTGCCGGTGAAGAAGGAGATCGATATGCCTGCATCGCGGAGTTCAGCCAGCTTTCCCTGAAGGCGAATGAAGCCCCGCGGAATCGCGAATCGGTATTCAAACCAAAAATCAAAGATGTCGCCCAGCAGATAGATCGCATGGGCATTGTGGCGGATGGACTCCAGCCAGGCAACGATTTTCTTCTCCCGTTCCAGGCTACTCGTAGCGTCCGGTGCACCGAGGTGAAAGTCGGAGGCGAAGTAGAGTTTTTTGCCAGCCGGAAGATCAATTTTGTGAACGAACATAAAATTGGCTTCAGTTTGCATGAAATGAGAAAATTGAATTCTCTGCGACCTCTGCGCCAACTTCTGCGATCTCTGCGGTTAAGTGTAGCCTGCTACAGGTTGTTAACAACTCTTTTGATTCCGTTCTTAAGTAATGCCACATTGAAATTCACCAATAAACCAAGTCTACAATTGGACAATTTAAGGTAAGTCAATACCTGTGCCAAATGTACGTCATTAAGGGCTTCCATCGACTTGATTTCAACAACAACTTTTTTCTCAACAAGAAGGTCAACCCGGTATCCATATTCAAGTTTTACCTCTTCGTAAACAAGGGGCAATTCCTTCTGTTTTTCGACAACTGTTTCTGCTTTTACCAACTCATAGTACAGGCACTCTTGGTAGGCTGATTCTAATAATCCTGGGCCCAAGTTGCGATGAACTTTGATGGCTAGGCCAAGAATTCGGGTTGCTAAATCATTTTCAGTCATCATTTCACATTACGGGTGGTGAATACTTAACGGGTCTTTAACCGCAGTGACGCTGAGGAATGCGCGCAGAGGGCGCTGAGAGTCTCGGGATCTCTGCGGTTGCCTTCGCGTCACCGCGACTAAATATTCTCATGGGGAATCTGCATAAAAAAACAGAGCACTTCATTGAAGCGCTCTGTTTAGTCAGGTTTTCCGTATGTTAACCCTGCGAGGGTACATCCTGCGGAGGACTGGGCTCAACGGCTGGCGTTGGCTCGGCCTTCGGCACCTCGACTTCCGTCTTCGCCTGACCGTTAGTAAATTTCTCGTAGTTCGTCTGGTGGCTGAAGGGCCGCTTGCCAATGAGCCGCTCGAGATCCGTCTGGAATAGAATCTCTTTCTCCAGGAGTTCTTTCGCAATGATTTCGAGTTGCGGACGGTGATCGTTCAGCAGCTTCTTCGTACGCTGATAACAAAAGTCAATCAACGCTTTCACTTCTTTGTCAATCTTCTCGGCCGTAGAGTCCGAATAAGGCTTTGCGAAGTTATATTCTGACTGCTTGCTGTCATAATAGGACAGGTTGCCAATCTCTTTGTTCATACCATAGACCGTAACCATGCTGTAGGCCATCTTGGTAATCCGTTCCAGATCGCTAAGCGCACCAGTGGAAATCTTGTTAAAGACGATGTCTTCAGCAACACGTCCACCGAAGGCCATGCACATTTCATCAATGAGCTGATCGGTCTGGTAGAGGAATTGTTCCTTGGGCAAGTATTGTGCGTAGCCCAGCGCGGCAATTCCGCGAGGCACAATGCTCACCTTAACCAATGGATCGGAGTGTTCCAGGAACCACCCAGCCACAGCGTGTCCGGATTCGTGGTAGGCAACAATCTGCTTTTCTTCCGGTGAGATCAGTTTGTTTTTCTTTTCCAGTCCACCGATTACGCGATCGATCGCATCATGGAAGTCACTCATTTCGACTTCTTTCTTCTCTTTGCGAGCGGCAATCAAAGCAGCCTCATTGCATACGTTGGCTATTTCTGCACCTGCAAAACCAGGTGTCTGCGCGGCTAGTTTTTTTGCATCCACTTCTTTCGAAAGCTTAATCGGCTTCAGGTGGACCTTAAAAATTGCCTCCCGTCCGTTGATGTCGGGTTTGTCGATGCTGATCTGCCGGTCGAATCGTCCGGGGCGGAGCAGTGCAGAGTCAAGAACATCCGGACGGTTGGTCGCCGCAAGGATGATGACGCCGCTGTCCGTTGCAAAGCCGTCCATCTCTACCAGGAGTGAGTTCAATGTGTTTTCGCGTTCATCGTTGGCACCGGGTACCTGGCCGCGGCCTCGGGAGCGACCGATGGCGTCAATTTCGTCGATGAAAATAATGCAAGGTGCTTTTTCTTTGGCTTGTTTAAACAAGTCGCGTACGCGGGCAGCACCTACACCCACGAACATTTCTACAAAGTCTGAGCCGGATAAAGAAAAGAATGGAACTCCTGCTTCACCTGCTACGGCTTTTGCGAGCAATGTTTTTCCTGTTCCGGGTGCCCCAACGAGAAGGGCGCCTTTTGGAATCTTCCCGCCCAGCTTGGTGAATTTGGATGGGTTCTTCAGAAATTCAACGATTTCCATAATCTCCACCTTGGCTTCATCCAGGCCAGCGGCATCTTCGAACGTGATCTTTACTTTGCTCTCGGCATCAAAAAGTGCTGCCTTTGATTTTCCGATATTGAATATTTGTCCACCCGGACCACCCCCGCCGGTCATCCGGCGCATCAGCATCCAGAAGCCAAAGAGAAGCAAGAACAGGAAGCCCCAGTTGAAGAGCATGCCGCCAACATCGTTGCGCTCTTCTACCCGCAAGTCAACTTGCTGTTCGCGTGGAATGTTCTTGCTGATTTGCTCGTATTTGTCGAGGAACTTGTCGATCGATCCAATTTTAAGTTTATAATGCGGACCAGCGACGCTCAGGCCAAACGGACCATTGCGCTCGAGTTCCTGCTTGTACTTGGCGTTTTGCAGGGCTTCAGGCTTTAGCGTAATCTCTACCTGTTCTTCGTTTTTAACCAGCACAAGTTTTTTGATGTCACGGCTTTGGACCATGTCCTCGAACCGGCTAGACTGAATTTCGGTCAGCTCGCTGGTCTTGCTGAAGTAGCTTATGCCCACGATAACGACGACCAATCCCAGGATAATCCAGATCTGGTAGTTTGCCTTGGGCATACGGGGTCCACCCATATTATTATTCACGTCTTTTTTCTCCTTGTCAGCCATGCGGGTTCTCTACTTTTTTATGATATACTGCTAAACGTGCAATGAATATATTGGTTCAATCCCTGATTTCAGTGATTTCTGCATCTCCCCAGAGCCTTTCCAGAGAATAGAGACTGCGTAAATCCCTTCTAAAGACGTGTGCCACGACACTGCTATAGTCGAGCAACATCCACTCTTTATTGTGTTTTCCTTCCGTGTGCCAGGCATTTTCTTTAAGCCCCTTATATACTTCGTCCTGTACGGAATCAGAGATGGCATCTAACTGCTTGTCGGAGTTTCCTGTGCCAATCACAAAGAAATCGGCAACCGCATTCTTCACGTTTCGGAGATCTATGACGACAATGTTGGCGGCTTTCTTTTCCTGCATCCCCTTCACCACAAGCTGACTTAATTTTTCAGATTGGTCAGCTTTACGTCTCTTCGCCATTCACTATCTTCGGTTTATTTCAAAACGTAAAACTAAGTAAAATACCTTGTATAAAGTCCCTGCCAATACCCTTTTCATGGGGCAAAAGCTGATTTATGTGCCAGAATGCCACTCCACAAATTCTTCACTTGCCGAGCTGATCGCGCATGGTGATTTGCCTGAAGGGCTAGTGCTTCTTACAGATCATCAGACAAAAGGCATGGGGCAGCGTGGTAACTCGTGGGAATCCGGCCAGGGGATGAACCTCACGTTGTCGGTGCTCCTCAAGCCGAAGTTCCTGGCTATCAAAGATCAATTTCAGCTCAATATGGCTATTGCCATCGGAATTGCAGCCGGGTTGAAACGTCTTGTTTCCCGGACGATTTCATTGAAGTGGCCCAATGACATCTTTATTGATGATAAGAAGGTAGGGGGTATTCTTATACAAAATCAATCGCAGGGCGGTTCACTCGCTATGTCGATTGTGGGAATTGGTGTGAACATTAATCAATTGGAATTCACAGCTCCTCAGGCGACTTCCCTCATCGAGGTGACGGGTAAGTCCATGCCCTTGGATGACGTTTTCCAACATCTTATCAGTGCCCTTGAGGCAACCTACCTGGAGCTTCGCGCCGGACACATCGAGTCTATCCGTGGCCGGTACATTCAATCCATGTATCGGTATGGTCAACTCCAATCATTCGAATCGGAAGGCCAGCGTTTTGTCGGGATGATTACGGATGTCGATGAGTTTGGAAGGCTCTGTATAAAGATTGACTCATCAATCAGAAAGTTTTCGTTGAAGGAGATCAAAATGCTAAATAAAGCAGAACCCGGAACCCCGAACTAACTAAAGCGAATGACCTCCGGCTCTTCGCTGGAATAGCGGTCTGAGGATTGTCCGGTCAAGTACAAGAAAAGCAAGAATCAGGTTAATGCCGATCAGCACGTTCATGATCAGCTTGCCGTTTATGTGCAAGGCCGGTATCGATGGAGTAACATACTTCTTGACCGGAGCTATTTGGTCAAGAGAAATCAGGCCGGTGATTTGATCAAACGTGCCTGCGCTAACCACCATGACCAACATACCCGAGGCGATCATGACGCCAATCAGCAGCATCAGTCCATTCTTGGGAGAGGCATAATATGACAACGGTGCCCTTGAAAGATTTTGCATTACACGTTCTACGAACCGGGGGGAAGGTGATTGCAAGGCTTTCGATTCCAGAAAGGTATGAACGCGGCGCAGTTCTTCCAGCCGTTGTTGTAGGTCGGGTGAACCTTCGAGTTCACGCTTTAGCTGTTGAAGCGATCCGCCTTCCAGTTTGCTATCCAGGAAATCCTGCAAGTTGTCTTCCTGATCGTTACTGATCTTTTCCATTGTTCATAAAGTTAATGCTTCTTCTTTCAATATCCGTGTGAGTTCGTCGGCGAGCCGTTGCCGTGCCCGATGAACCCTGACTTTCAAGGTATTTATGCGTTGTCCCATCATCTCCGCTACTTCCTCCAGGCTAAACTCCCGAATGTAGTACAGTTGTATGGCCTGGCGGTCTACTTCGTTCAGCAGTCCCATGGCTTGCGCGATGAAGGCTGACTTGTCAGCTGACTCCAGTGCGGATTCATCTGGGTTAGCTCCGCGGTCATGGTGCTCAAGTGATTCCATGGGGTGCCTGTTCTTCCGCTTATAGCTAATCGCCGTATTGAAGATGATGCGGTACAACCAGGTAGAGAATCGCGCCTTCCGGTTAAATGACTTCAGGTAATGGAATGCCTTGATAAATCCATCCTGCGCCGCTTCTTCGGCCTCGGGGCGGTTATTCAGGATTCTCAGCGCGATGGTAAAGGCATAACTCTTGTAGTGGTCCACCAGGCGGGCGTAGGCCTCTTGTTTGCCGCCCAGAATCTGGTCGATCAACTCATTTTCTTCCTGAAGTGAAATCACAGCCCTTTGACGCCTGGTTTGATCCTGAAGTTACATATTGCGTAGCAAAAGAAAGGATCACTATTTTTGGTCAGCATGTAACCTGGCCTATACCCCCTGCGTCAAAGGGGAAAAACAAACATAGTTATGGATTCACACGAAGTTATTGTACCCGTTTTAGGCGTTTTACTCCCCATCATTATTACCCTGGGTGCCTTTGTGATGATCGCCTATATCCGGAAATTCGAGAACCTCGAGCGGATGGCAATCATTGAAAAGGGACTTGCCCCGGATTATTTCAAAAAGAATAGAATGACGGGAGGGACACTGCGCTGGTCATTCCTTCTGATTGGCGTTGGTATTGGCTTCCTAATGGGCTACTGGCTCGACCGCATGTATAATATGGAGGAGACAGGATATTTTTCCATGCTCTTCATCTTCGGCGGACTGGGCCTCGGGATTTCTTATTTCCTGGAGGAAAAAAGGAATGTGAACCAGTAAGCCAGTTCGAACAGAAAGATCAGGTTGTCACTTTCGGGTGGCAACCTTTTTTATGGGAATATCCACGGGATGATCGTCAGCCCAAGAATCGATATGATCACCAGGCAAGCCAGGTTAAGAAGAACGCCGGCCCTAATCATGTCCTTCATCCGGATGTGACCGGTAGCAAAGAGCACGGCATTGGGCGGCGTGGAAATGGGCATCATGAAAGCGCAACTCGCCGCAAAAGTTACTGGCATCGCCAGCCAGATGGGATTGATATGAAACCCGTCTGCGATACCAAAGACAACGGGAACGAAGATGGTGACCAGGGCAACATTGCTCATCAGCTCGGTCAGGCCCATGGAGATTGCCGTAAGCGAGATGATGAGGATTGTCGGATTAATATCTTTTTGTTGTGAAAAATAATTTCCAACAAGTTGAACGAGACCGGATTTTTCCATTCCGTCGGCCAGGCAGAGCCCACCGCCGAAAAGCAGCAGAATGCCCCAGGGAAGTTCCTTCATGTCCGACCACTCCAGGAGGAATTTGTGATTTTTGAGGTCGGTTGGAATAAGGAACATGACTACCCCGCCGGTCATCGCAATGGTTGTATCATCGAGGAGATTCTTTCCGATCAGGCCATTGAGGTTTTGGCGAAAAATCCAGAAGAAGCATGTGAATGAAAAAACCGTCAATACCATTTTTTCTTCCCGGGAGAGCTTACCTAATTCCTGATACTTGCGTTGGATTAATTGATGGGAACCTTCAATGGAAGGTAGCTTATTTACAAAGAGCACACGGGTGATCAGCAAGTAACAGGCGGTAAGAGCCAGAACCATCATCGGAATCCCGACGATCATCCAGCTGGAGAAAGCTACATCGAGATTATAAAAGCGTTTCATGTAACCCACCATCACCACATTGGGGGGCGTGCCGATGATAGTAGCCATTCCGCCGATACTCGCTGCGTATGCGATAGCGAGCATAAGGCCGGTAGCAAACTTTGTAAACCGCGGATCATCAGCGCGGCCGCCCATTTCGCTTGCCAGAAGGCCGGTAACCGAAGTGGCGATGGGAAGCATCATAATGGCGGTTGCCGTATTGCTGATCCACATGCTTATAAGAGCTGTAGAAAGCATAAAGCCAAGAATGATTCCGTTGCCACTGGTGCCCGTGAGTCGAATGAGTCCCAGGGCAATTCGCTGATGAAGTTTGTGTCTCTCCAATCCCAGGGCAAGGATGAATCCACCCATGAAAAGGAAGATGATTGGATCACCATAGGGTGCGGAGGCTTCGCGTACCGTAGAGACCCCCAAGAGCGGAAAGACAATCATCGGAAGCAAAGCGGCCACTGGAATCGGTACGGCCTCGGTGGCCCACCAGGTGACCATCCAGGTTCCAAGCGCCAAGACGGCAATGCTTTTTTCTGTGAATAGGCCGGGTACGACGAGGAAAATGATCAAACTGAACAGCGTAGGGCCGAGGATCAGTCCGACAATTTTTGTTTTTGAAAGGAATGTGCTCATCCCGGTATTATTTGTGGCAAGGTAGCCGATGGCTCAAATGGATCAAAAAAGATTTCTTGTTTCCGGAAGGTAAACCCATCACGCACCTCACCGCGTTTCGTTCACCGTACAGATCAAGCACCAAGAAGCTCGCGGGCATTTTCCTTGGCCAGGTGAGAGGGTTTGGCGCCACCAATCATCTTGGCGATTTCGTCTACGCGCTCCTCCTCGTTGAGTGCCCTTATTTCGGTGCTGGTTTTTAGGCTGGTCATGTCTTTGAAAACAAGGAAATGAGAATCTCCTTTTGCGGCAATTTGCGGGAGGTGGCTGATGGTGATCAGCTGGTGACGTTTGGCCATCTCCTGCATCATCGCTCCTAACTGAATGGCGATCTCTCCTGAAACACCGGTGTCTATCTCGTCCAATACAAGCGTCGGCAAAGCGCTTTTCTCGGCAAGGACGTACTTCACACAAAACATGAGCCGGGAGAATTCACCACCCGATGCGACAGCTTCCAGCGGCCGCGGGGCGATCCCTTTGTTGGCGCTGAAGAGAATTTCAACCTGATCTGTGCCCCGGGGTCCGGGTTCGATTTTTCTGTTCTCGATCTGAAGTACAGCTTGTGGTATGCCGAGGGGCTTGAGCAAATTGACTAGATCGCGGGAGAGGGTAGAAAAAATCTTCTCGCGTGAACTCCTGAGTTTTTCTGCCGTAGCCAGGAGATTCTTTTTTGCTGCTTCAAACCGGACACCGGCGACCGTAAGGTCTTCGTCCAGGTTAATGGTTTTACTCGCCTGCTCTTCGAGCCTTCGCTGAAGACCCAGGAGCGCCTCAATATTGGGTAGCCGATGCTTCTGCAGCAGGCCATATAGGGAATCAAGCCGCTCCTGGATTTTACGCGAGCGGGTCGGATCAATTTCTATATTTTCTTCTTCGAGATCCGTTTCCCGAACGACGTCTTTGAGTTCAATACGAAGTACATCCAGTCGGGATGCGAGTTGCTCCAGGGCAGGAGCAAATGCCCGAACGGGCTGGAGCAGTGCGATCGCCTGGGTCAGGTTTGTCTGTGCAGACGTTTCCGAATGCCCAAGTAAGGCGAGTACTTGATTCAGTCGGGACTTGATGTCTTCGCCATGTTCGCTGACTTTAAGATCCGATTCAAGCTGTTCTTGTTCGTTTTCCTGAAAGGCGGCCTCCTGGAGTTCCTTTACCTGGAACTGGATGAAATCGAATTCCGCTTTTAGCTTCCCAGCCTCAGCGGAAAGCGTATCAAATGCGATGCGGGCGTGTTGGAATTCCTTCCAGGCAATTTGATACGCCTCAACAAGGGAGCGATTGCTGGCATAGCTATCTATAAGGTCCAGTTGAAATCGGTGGGTGCCGAGCTCGAGAGTCTCGTGCTGCGAATGCACATCCATCAGGCAACTGCCGATTTTGCGCATGACTTCCAGGGTGACAGGCGTATCATTGATGAATGCCCTGCTTTTGCCGCCTGTACTGATTTCACGTCGAATTAGAGTTTGGTTACTGTAGTCCAGTTCGTGCTCTTCAAACAGCGGCTTGAGGGAATAGGCGCTGATGTCAAAATGTCCTTCAGTAATGCAT
The DNA here is from genome assembly GCA_031384895.1 of Cyclobacteriaceae bacterium. Lineage (GTDB taxonomy): Bacteria > Bacteroidota > Bacteroidia > Cytophagales > Cyclobacteriaceae > ELB16-189. The sequence goes on from JANNAZ010000175.1 coordinate 14,585, forward strand.
TTTGTGGATTCGTCCCAAAGCACTTTGGTATCTGCCCGGTTGCCGAGGAGCAAACCAATGGCCCCGAGCATGATGGATTTACCTGCACCAGTTTCTCCGGTGATCACGGTAAGCTTCCGGGAGGGAGTCATCTCCAGGTGCCGGATCAGGGCGTAATTCTGTATAGTCAGACGGATAAGCATGCCTGACCAAAATTAGCAAGGGAATCTAATTTGTCCCGATAATCTTTTGGTAGATATTTCGCTTGGCATCCACTGCCATAAGGATATCGTACGCTTCTCTACGCACCTGGAGGTTGCCTTCTGAAAAAATGTTGACCAATTCATTTGATTTTGCATCAAAGAAAGTGATAACAAATATGGAACTGGGGTAAATCTGCCATACGTTCTTGACGGTTTTCAGGACGTTTAGAACAATCTGCCGGCTCTCGTCTGGAGTCTTGTCAAAGCTGTCCAACCCCAGCCGATGATACCGGTACAGGCTCTTGCGCAATTCGGCCATCTGTGGATTATTGATATTCTCAATCAGATTGTAACGGTTTCTAGTGCTTCCGATAGACTGCCACCCCGGCCGGTTTGATGATTGTGCATTGTTGACTACCGTCAATGCATTTTGAAAGAACGGATCTCCTCCGCGCTCACTAAATGAATCATAATCCATTCCCAGGATGATGTAGGCATAATAGGCGAGCATCGATGTGAGGTTGCTTATGTAGGCATTATCGTTGTATTCGAGGGGGAGCGATTCAATGTATTCGAAATCCCATTCCCGATCGGCAAAATTCAACAGCACGGTTTCATAGTTAGAATTGTAAATGGGTCTGGCGACCGTGACTTGCGCATTTGCCGAAAAGGTACCGATGGAAGGCATCTTGCTTATGTTGAGAAATATGGAGCAGTTGATCCGCTCGTAGTTCTTATACGAATCGCTCGTCCACTTCCGTGTATTCATGAAGTTGGCGATAGCGCGTTCCATGTCTTTAAATATTCCGCGATCAGATGTCTGGACCTGATCGGCATTAATAATCACTTTGCAGTTCAATTCCTGTCCGTACACCGATGCGGCAAGGAAGATGAGAAAGAGGGGCCCCAACGAATTACGCATGGTGTTCGAGGATGGTGTTGACGATATCGTGCGCGACTTCTTTCTTAGATTTTAAGGGGAACTGTTTTGCGCCGTTGGTACGGCTGATGATCTCGACCTTGTTTGTCGCTACGCCAAAACCAGCACCTGCGTCATTCAATGAATTAAGGACGATGAAGTCAAAGTTTTTTGAGGTTAATTTCTTCTCCGCATTTTGCCGTTCATTCTCTGTCTCCAGTGCAAAGCCAACCAGGATTTGGCCTGGTTTTTTTTGCCTTCCCAGTTCCGCGGCAATGTCTGGTGTACGGGTCAGTTCGACCGAAAGCGGATTGTCTGTCTTTTTAATTTTTTGATCAGCTCGGGTAATCGGTTTGTAGTCAGCGACAGCCGCCGATAGCACCGTAATGTCAATAGTAGGAAAGAGTGCAGTGCAGGCTCCATACATCTCGTCGGCGGAAACGACTGGATGAACTGAAATGCCGGGATGGCTTGTTCGTTCGCTGGTCGGTCCGGAGACCAATTCAACCTGTGCACCTTGTTCGGCCAACGCTTCGGCTATTGCAAATCCCATTTTTCCGGAAGAGTGATTGCCGATAAAACGAACGGGATCGAGGGCTTCGTATGTCGGTCCGGCAGTGACGAGCGCTTTTTTACCCGTTAACTTTTTTTTTAAAGCAAAAAATCGATTCAGGTAATCAACGATTTCTTCTGGCTCTGCCATTCGCCCATCGCCCGTCAATCCGGACGCTAACTCGCCTATATGGGTGGTGATGAGCTGATTTCCGCGGCTTCGAAGGGTCTCCAGATTGGCCTGCGTCGCGGGGTGAGCCAGCATGTCCAGGTCCATCGCGGGTGCAACAAAGACCGGGCAACGGGATGACAGGTACGTAGCGAGCAAGAGGTTGTCGCAGAGGCCTTGTGCCATTCGTGCCAGGGTATTGGCGCTTGCCGGGGCAATGACAAAGGCATCCGCCCAAAGGCCAAGTTCCACATGGTTATTCCATGTGCCTGTTTCGGAATGTTGAAACTGGGTGAGAACCGGATTGCGTGAAAGGGTGGATAGCGTGAGAGGCGTGATAAATTCTTGTGAAGCGGGAGTCATGATTACTTTTACTTCTGCCGACTCTTTTATCAGCAGCCGGACTACGAGCGCTGCTTTATATGCAGCGATGCTTCCGGTGACACCGAACAGAATTTTCTTACCCTTCAGCATATCATACGACAGGCTTTATTTCTTCCGTGCGCTGCCGGTGCATGATCTTTCCATCCATGAATTCTTCCAGCGCCGAGGTAGTGGGCTTAGGGAGACGCTCGTAGAATTTGGAGATTTCAATTTGCTCGCGGTTCTCGAATACCTCTTCCAGGTTGTCAACGGTTGTGGCAAACTCAGCGAGTTTGTTGTTGAGTTCTTCCTTGATGTTGATAGCGATTTGACGCGCACGCTTGGAGATAATGACAACCGACTTGTATATGTTGCCGGTTTGTGCTGCGATCTTGTCTACGTCGCGTGTAATGATGGAAGGTTGATTGGCCATGGTCCTACGAATTATTGTTTTTTAGTTTATTAATTTTGTCCAGACTTTCTGAATAAAGTTTTTCTGCTTCTTTAAGGAAGGTGCTTCCTGGAAAGTTATCTACCAGTTCCTGATAAAAGCTAACGACGCTGTTGTACCGTTCCAGCTGCAACGAAGGGAAACTTTGATGGGCGAGGCGATATTCCGCAAGCACCTTTAGATAGGCAAGCTCTTCGAGGTACTTGGAGTCAGGAAAGTTCTTCTTGAAATTGTCGAAGGCGATAACAGACGCCTTATACTGCTTTATCTTCAGGTACTGCTTTGCGTTCTCATAGCCTTTCTTCTCCAGCTTCTGCTGGCTGGCGGTAATCACCTCGTTGGCACGCTCACGGAATTCGTTGGCCGGATATTGGTTGATAAAGTTCTGCATTGCGTTCATGCCCTCTTTGGTGCTGCCCTGATCCAAATTTGCCGGAGGAGCGGAGACATACAGCGAGTAAGCAAACATGAAATAAGCTTCCTGGGCCTGCGCACTGCGACCGTAGGTTTCGTAGAACGTCCTGAACTGATTCGATGCTAAAAGGTATTGCTTTTCATAATATTGGCAGTAGGCGAGGGAGAACTCCACTTTTTCACCTTCCGGCAGGCCGCGAACAATCGGCAGGATCTCTTCAAATAGAATCGCCGTCCGGTAATAGTCTTTCTTACTATAATAGTTCAGGCCGGCATCATACTTGATCCGCCAATCCTCGCTTCTCTGGATAGCACGGAACTTGCTGCAAGAAGCTAATCCCGCCGCACAAACTACCACCAAAAGACCAGCCAGCAGATTTCTAACCATAAAGAAGGGCGCAAATATACGATTCAGCCCAGATATCTGAAATTTCCCCTAAAACGAATGGAGTGAAAGATTATTTCCTGACGACGAGTTTCCGGGTGAGGACGCCAATATTGTCAAGGTAAACCGTGTAAAAATACACCCCAGACGACAATTCTTCTGACTGAATCTTTACTCGGGTTTCAAAGGAAGGAAGCTCATATTCCCCAACAGAACTGCCCAGGATATTATGAATAACCACTTTTGCCTTGATGTTTTCGTCTGAAAGTCGATAGTCAATAAATGCCTGCTGATTGGTAACCGGATTGGGATACACATCGTGTACCGTGATGTCTCTGGATTGAAATACAAAAGACCGGAGGGGCTTTTCCTCCACACTGAGCAAGAAGGTATGCTCCAGGCTCAGTTGAGGGCTCCCTTTAGGGTATACCTCAAAGCGAAATGAATTTGAGGTCGCCGATAGGCCCGGTTCTACAACGAAAAAGAGGTTATTCACCGCTTCCCCAGGTTCAATCCGGCGTATTACCTGTTCCGTCAGCTCATCAAAGCACTCATCACCCATGCAGAAATAGCCTTTTTGGTTCGTATTCAAGTCTGCAGCGGCTTTGCGGACGACAAAAGTTTGGGCTCTATCGGAGGAGTTACGCAGACGAATCGGGATCCGTATGTTTTGACCTAAGCCAGCGTGGTAGGTATCCTCGCGATCCATCCATTCAATTCCTTGAGATGTAGCTGAGAGTCCAGCCAAGCAGAGAAGTAAAATGACGGTAAACCGCATCATAATCACACACTTACTCAATTGAAAAGGTAGGTTAAAGATCAGCCAACTCAAAGGGAATACCTAAAAAATGGAAGGGAGAAAGCAATAATTCAGGTGGGGTCTCCGTTGCTCAAGGCTTCCGTTGGACGACTGTCCCCCGTGAAGGGCGATCCGCGCCTCGCCAGGCGAATCCTTTGAGCTCGGTCACCTCCTTTTTTAGTTCATGGGGTGGAATAAAGGAGGCATCCGGCTTCACATAAAAACTGATGTTATTGATTTTCCCTGCCTTGAAATTGATTTTCATATTGCTGCAGATGATCTTATTCATTCCGGAGACAATGGTTATGTTTTGGGTAGAATCTTTCTCTTCCAATTTTTGAAGGGCAAAATAGACGCTTTCTCCATTTCCTTCGACCACTACATGGTGGATGTTTTTGTCATCGAAGTACGCGGTCATTTTACGCCCTTTGATCTGATTGAAGTTCTTGAGCGAATCTTGTGACGCCACAAAGGCCATGGAAATCATGTCGATCCGATTTATTTTTTTTCTAACCAGCAAAACGTTTATGGAATCGGCTGTCATCTGGTTGCCTTCCGTCCACAAGACTGGATCCCCATAAAAATACAAAGTTGAATCGCTCGACTGGTAAGCGAGGGAATCGGCTCTTCCCTGAAGGTCGCTCTTGAAGATGCGAACGTTCTTGTAGGCAAGGAGCCTCTTCTTTTTGGGATCATTGCTGTCAATGGACACCAGGGTATCCGCTGAGATAAACAGCGTATCATTCTCATCGGATATACGTGCGACGTAGGCATGGCCGTACACTTTGGAGATCATGTTTTTTTTGTCGTAGAAACCATCATCTCCGTAGATGTGCATATTCTCCTCTTTCGATGTCATTACGACGTCGCCCTTGGCCCGGTAAAATTGTTTGACATCATCGAGGAAGAGTTTGGCGCCTTTCAGTTTATAGGTCGGAGTCTCAAAATCTCCTTTAGCCAGGTCGGAGGTTTTTGATTTTGTATCATAGAACCCACTCTCGTAGTACCCGGTGCGGTCCACTTTATCCTTAACCTCTGTGTGGGCACGGAAATAAATAATTTTGCTGCGCGAATGATACTGCAGTGTATCCGAACGAAGGGTATTATCCTTGTTAACGGCCACCACATCGGTCTTGAACGAAGCCAGATTGGCGATAAGGTCATAGTACCCCTTCACGCTGGTGAGCGTGTTGGTGCTGTCCACCAATTTCCCGTTGTTGAAATAGCGTGCTGTATTTTTCAAGCGGTCGTAGTCAAGGAAGTCGGTGTACAGTGTTGCGGTTTCGAGTTTGTTGAACACTACATTTCTGCGGAGGTACGCAATCTTCTTATTCCCATCGTAGGTAAGCCTGGAGGCCGTGACAGTCACGGAGTCACCTTCTACAATGCGTATGTGGCCATAGGCTTCGATGGAGTTCTTTATTTTGTTGAAAATGGCCGAGTCGCAATAGATGATGGTCTCACTCTGTTCAAACACAACCTTGCCGATTACCCAGTCAACACGCACACCGTTCTGAACGGAGCCACGTAGGGTTTCTGCCTGCTTCAATTTTACTTTCCGCTGCCCGATGCAGTCAGAAAGAGAGAGTACCAGCAGAGCCAAAAGGGTGAATTTCTTCATTTGAGGGGCAAAGTTAGAAAACGCAGGGAGACCCGAGGACTTTTGATAATTTTGAGTAGTGCTTACCCGGTTCAAAAACTATATCGAACAGCATAACCTCATTGGGCCGGGCGACCGGATCCTGCTGGCCGTGAGCGGAGGGCTGGATTCGATGGTGATGTTTTATCTTTTTCAGGCAGCTGGATATTCGCTGGGTGTTGCACATGGCAATTTTGGCCTCCGTGGAAAGGAATCGGATGGCGATGAATCGTTTGTGAGAGCATACTGTGGTGTTCATAAGATTCCGTTCTATAGCCAACGGTTTGATACCAAGAACTATGCCGAAAGAAAGAAAATCTCGGTTCAAATGGCCGCGCGAGATCTCCGATATGCCTGGTTCAATGAATTGGTGGAGGAAGGAAAGTATCACTGGCTGGCGACCGCCCATCACCTCAACGACAATGTGGAGACCGTCCTGCTTCGCTTGTCGAATGGTGCGGGCCTTAATCAGCTAACCGGCATTCCCCGAAAGAATGATCGTGTCATCCGACCCCTTCTCTTTGCCAGTCGGGAAGCAATCGGGGCATTTGCCAAAGCGGAAAAGATTTCCTGGAGAGAAGATTCCAGTAACCTGGCAACCAACTACCAACGGAATTTCATCCGTCACGAAGTCATTCCGAAATTAAAGGAGATCAACCCTTCTCTGGAAGAAACGTTTGCCGGTACCCTTGAGAAACTGGAGGGTGCATCCGAATTGATGCGGCGTGGAATTGAGCAATTACGAGACAGCATGACCCGCACAGAAGGCAGGGATTTCCTGATCGACAAAAATCTATTGCTGTTACTCAACAACCCAGCCTTCGTCTGTTACGAATGGCTACGGCCGTTTGGCTTTGAGTTTGACCGATGTAAACAGCTGGTGGCAGCGATTTCTTCTCAATCCGGAACGCGTTTCTTTTCTGCCTCCCACACAGCGATCATCGACCGCGAGAGTATAATCGTGTCCCCCAAGGAAGAAGAATTTCAGGATGTGTTGGTGGAAGAAGGGCAAGACAAAGCTGCGCTGGGTCCTTGGGTTTTACGCCTGAATACGGAAAAAGGGAAGGATATTTCTCTTGACCCGTGGTGTGCCACAGTCGACTGTGCCCATGTGCGATTTCCCTTGTTGTGGCGTCGGTGGAAGGCGGGCGATAGCTTTGTTCCGCTGGGGATGCGTAAGGCAAAAAAGGTCAGCAATTTTCTCATCGATGAACGTGTTCCAATGCCAGACAAAAACCGGGTTACTGTCCTTGTTTCAGGTGACGACATTGTCTGGATTGCCGGGTACCGTGTAGATGATCGATTTAAAGTGACTTCGGAAACGCTCAACACCCTGCACTTGCGGGTGGAACCGCAGAAATAAGCGTTTGTCATTTTTCTTTTTTGAAGGGAATGATAACTTGCGCCGCGATTAACAGGGCCTACTTGCGGGCGTTCAAATACCGGATGTACCCTTGTCGTGTATCTAAACCATTAAATATAGACCAATGAAAATTACTGTAGTTGGTGCAGGAAATGTTGGCGCTACGTGCGCTGATGTGCTCGCATATCGTGAGGTGGCCAATCAAATTGTTCTAGTAGACATTAAAGAAGGGATTGCCGAAGGGAAAGCCCTTGATATTTGGCAGAAAGCGCCTATCGATCTGTATGACAGCCGAACGATAGGGTCGACCAATGACTACTCCAAAACAGCTGGTTCCGAAGTTGTAGTCATTACTTCGGGACTTCCCAGGAAGCCCGGCATGAGCCGGGACGACCTGATAGGAACCAACGCCGGTATCGTCAAGTCGGTAACTGAGAATGTGGTAATGCATTCCCCAAATGCCATTATCATCGTGGTGTCCAACCCGTTGGACGTGATGACCTATCAAGCCCACCTTACATCAAAATTCCCTCGTACCCGGGTTATGGGTATGGCTGGCATTTTGGACACGGCCAGGTATCGAGGCTTCCTCGCCGAGGCCTTGAATGTGTCACCGAAAGATATTCAGGCGATGCTCCTGGGCGGTCATGGCGATACCATGGTTCCGCTTCCCCGGTACACCACCGTTTCCGGTATCCCGGTTACCGAATTGATGGACAAGGATAAATTAAACGCCATTATTGAACGTACGAAAGTTGGTGGTGGCGAGTTAGTTAAACTCATGGGTACTTCAGCATGGTACGCCCCCGGATCTGCAGCCGCACAAATGGTAGAGGCGATTGTGAAAGATCAACGCAGAATTCTACCCGTGTGCATGCAACTAGATGGCGAATATGGAATCAAGAACTGCTACTTAGGTGTCCCGGCTATCTTAGGCAAGAATGGAATTGAGCGCGTGATTGAGCTCGATCTGAATTCCGAAGAGAAAGCCCTTTTGGAAACCAGCCGCAAGCATGTGCTGGAAGTAATGGATGTGCTGAACAATCTGGGTAAGTAGTCTTACTCCCCGAATCACGAAAATGCCAGATAATCATCTGGCATTTTTTTGATATCTAATTTGGTTTGGAGGCCTTATAAATAACTTCTCCTTTAGAAATCCCGTAGCGCAAGGCATCCGGTAAGTCTTTTGCGAATGTGTCCGGTTGAGCAATAAGGCCGCTGCGGCTGATTCGCGAAGCGTAATCCGTTCCGTATTTTCTAACGTGATCATCTTGTCCGAAGTGAATCTCTCTGTCGCGCGGCAGCTGGATGGAGGGATCTTCTAGTGTGAACTCAGGCACAGGCGCGAAGAATGGGACTTGAAGGATGGCCCAGCCGCCTGGCTTAAGTACCCTGCGAATTTCACCAAGGGCTTGAAGGTCATTGTTGACATGCTCCAGTACATGGTTACACAAAACAGAATCAAACAAGTTGTCCGCAAAAGGCATGTGATGGATGTCCATTTTTACCTTGGCCAGCGGCGATTCAAGATCTGCAGTGATATAGGACTCGCCATGGATATTTTCAAATGGTCTCATAAAACACTGTTCCGGGGCAATGTGGAGGACAGCCTGACGCCGTGTAAAGAAGTCAGTTTTCTCTTTCAGGTAGGACCAAATCAACCGATGCCGCTCCAGGGAAAGACAGGAGGGGCAAAGGGCGTTTGGCCTCGGGTTAATTCGCCCGTACGGCAAAAACTGTCTATAGGTGTGAAGGCAAATCGGGCATTCAACCCGATTCCCCATATAGAATATTCCCATTACCCGGAGGCCGAACCCACTGAGCCGGAGAAGGTATTTTCGAGGGATATACCGTATAAGAAGGGCGATCAGGTGTTTCATGGCGACAAAGATAACTTTGGCAGCGAGTCTCAATTGCCATATGCGGGCTAAAAAGGGCCAACTTTGTCAAACTATTTGATCGTGACCGCCATCTATATCGTAAAAGCAGGTATCCGATACGTTTTACAAGCGCTGTGACACAACACAATCCAGAGATGGCCATGATGCATGCGGAAGACCTCGTAACGCGGGCGCGTGAAGGGGATGGCGTCGCCCAAGGGAAACTGATGCAGGTGTGGTACAAGCGCATCTACAATTTTGGGTACAAGTTTTTCTTTGACCACGACCTGGCGATGGAGGTAGCTCAAAAGACATTTATCGCCATGCACCGCAACATTTACTCCCTGCAGGAAGCCAGCAGGTTCCGTCCGTGGCTTTACACCATTGCGGTGAATTGTTGTCGCGAGGAGTTGAGGAAGAAAAAGAGCAGTCGCTCAATTTCTCTTCACAACATGAGGCCTGGCGAAGAGGAGGAAAGTAAATCGTGGGAGACGGCGGGACACCGGCGGGACAACCCGGAGCGGGTACTTCGGCAGACTGAGCTTTCCGATTTACTCCAGACTTGTCTGGCAGAATTAAGTGAGGAGCAGCGTGAAGTGGTAGTGATGAAGGAGTATGAGGGATTGAAATTCAGGGAGATCGCGGAAGTACTGCGTGTCTCGGAAAATACGGTGAAGTCACGCATGTATTATGGATTGGAAGCGCTGAAGCGAATTTTGGAACAAAGGAACATTACACGAGAAACAATTGGT
>JANNAZ010000179.1:0-7029 GCA_031384895.1 Cyclobacteriaceae bacterium
GTATACTCTTATAGCAGCAAAAAGTTACCTAAAGAGTGGAGCAAAAGTGAACTTATCCCCAACTATGACAACCCGTCGCGGGGAACTCCAAAATCGCGTGTAGCTTGCTACTTCAGGAAATTCCGATTGAATTGCTGGACCAAAGGGCCCTCCAGTAAGGGCCACCTTTTGCCGGGTCGTTCCGTCAAAGTTTTGTACCTCATTAAGCCGATAGATGGATTCCCGCTTGCTATGCCATGCATCAAAGCTTCGCTCGTCTGAAATGAACAGGTAGATCACGAGGCAGGCCGCGAGCCCGATGGCCAGGCTGAAGATATTGATCAGCGCATAGATGGGATTCTGGCGGATGTTACGGAGGGCAAAACGGAGATAGTTAGCGATCATGTCGACTGGGCTTTGTTAAGCAGAACGGTCCAGATGGAGTATACTCTTATAGCAGCAAAAAGTTACCTAAAGAGTGGAGCAAAAGTGAACTTAACCCCATCGAATAGTCCTCTATCACTAAGTTTCAGAGCTGGTATGACCAGGAGCGCCATGAAGGACAACGTCATGTAAGGAGCAACCAAAGTGGACCCCATATGCTTGGCCAGTTGATCCATCTCCTTGTACTGACGAGCCACAGTGTAGCCATCTTCCGCCGACATGATGCCTGCAACAGGCAGCGGCAAGATCTTCTCCTTGTCCCCCGATACAGCAGAGATACCGCCCTTTTCGCGAATGATTGCGTTGATCGCCCGGGCCAGCAAATCATCATCAACCCCAACTGCAATGATGTTGTGCGAATCATGTGCAACCGACGAAGCAATGGCACCTTCTTTCAGCCCGAAATTCTTGATGAACGCGATCGCAGGTTCCGCCTGCTCATACCGGTTGATTACCACAATCTTCAACATATCACGCCCCGGGTCAGCAATAGCAAAACCATCGGCGACTCTAGGTTTGATGAGCAACTCTTGTGTAATCAATTGGCCATCAAATGCTTCAATGACACTCAACTTCTCCCCGACGGAGGTCACCCGCAGGGATCCTGCAGAAATCGGTGCTGCCTTAAAATTGTTGGGCTTTAGCGCTGGGACGGAATCAATCTGTGAGCAACCACTTTCCGCCACCAGCACACCCCGTATATATGTCTGAAGAACACTGAATTCTGTAAGATTGTCAACGACGATAAAGTCGGCTGGGTCACCTTGCACCAATTGCCCAACTTCAAGTCCATAATGGAGAACAGGGTTAATACAGGCTGCCTTCAACACGCTGAACAAATCAATCCCCTTTGCAAGCGCCCGCTTTACTAGTAGGTTGATATGCCCTAACTCCAGGCTATCCGGGTGCTTGTCATCCGAACAAAACATGATCCGATCCTCATATTCCGGAAGGAGGCCGATCAGCGCTTCGAAATTCCTGGCAGCACTTCCCTCCCGGATAATTACCTTCATTCCATTCTTCAACTTATGTTCCGCTTCAGTGTATGTAACACACTCATGGTCAGTACTAATACCAGCCGCTATATAACTCTCTACTTGCGCCTGATTCAGTCCTGGCGCATGCCCATCTACGACCTTTCCGTACTTCTGTGCTACCGACAACTTCTTCAGAACTTCAGGATCTCCGTGTATCACCCCAGGCCAATTCATCATCTCCGCGAGGTACTTGATGGATGGCCTTTTAATCAGCTCTTCAATGGCATCCGGTCCAAGTCGTGCGCCTGCGGTCTCAAATGAAGTAGCCGGAACACAACTTGGAGCCCCAAAGTAGAACTTGAATGGAACTTTGCTCCCATTGTCTATCATGTAATCCACACCAGGAATACCCAGTACATTAGCGATTTCATGCGGGTCGGAGACAGTCGCCACAGTACCATGAACGACAGCCATGCGGGCAAACTCACTGGGGATGAGCATCGAGCTTTCGATGTGCACATGTGCATCGACAAAACCGGGTAGTATGAATTGATTCACAACGCCCTCCTTTCGACTTATCTTCTGGATCATGCCTTCACCTATCACTACCTCACCGTCAAAGATTTGTCGGTTGATGACGTCAACAATATGTCCTGAAATAGTGAGTGTTGTTCCTGCCATGAACTAAAAAATTCGAATTACCCTGTGATGGTTAACGCTTAAAGGTCGTAATTTATGGAATACTTATTGCCCCACTGCAACACAAGTTCCACAAGCAACTAAGATGAGCAGCATGTCAACCCGATGGATCCTAGTCACGCTTACCCTGCTTGGGCTTTCCACCGTTGCAGAGCCCGGCCTGGATCAAGGCACGCCGATCGGCAAACTTGAATTTCTGGATCGATACACGGTAAGCAACAGTCTTAAGTTTGAGGGAACAGAAGTGGGTGGCTTGTCGGGGATTGACTATGATGCTGCTTCGGACACCTATTTTCTTATCAGCGACGATCGGTCTGCATTGCACCCTGCCAGATACTACAAAGCGAAGATTTCCATTTCCAGGAATGCGATTGATACTGTCATCTTCACTGAGAAGACAGACCTGAAAACCGCCGATGGAAAACCATACCCATCCTTAAAATCAGATCCGCAGCACACCATTGACCCGGAAGGCATTCGTTTGAATCCCAGAAATCAGGAGCTTGTGTGGTTGAGTGAAGGTGAACGAATTATTCGCAACACGGATACCCTACTGGTGGATCCAGCAATATGTATCACCAACCAAGGCATCCAGAAAGGGCAGTATGCTATTGATTCCGGAGTTCGTATGCAGCCGAGTGAAGCCGGGCCCCGGCAAAACGGAACTTTCGAAGGACTTACATTCGCCGACAATTTCACTTCCCTCCTGGTCTCGCTGGAAGAGCCGTTGTATGGGGACGGCCCTCGCGCTGATGTGGAGGAATCCAAATCGCTGATTCGCATTTACAAATACGATGTCGCAACGCGAAAGAACACATCACAATATGCTTATGACCTGGAGGCCGTTGCCTACAAGCCCATACTCTCCACGGCTTTCCGCGTAAATGGGGTCACTGACATCCTTGATGCAGGGGATAATCAGTTGCTGGTCGTCGAGCGCTCTTTCTCAACGGGTCGCCTTCCGTGCACCGTCAAGGTATTTTTAGCGGACTTGAATTCAGGAACAAATGTTATCTCTATTCCAGCTTTGGCTGGTATGGAAGGCGTCAAGCCTGTTTCAAAGAAATTGATCCTTAACATGGATTTACTGAATCAGTATATTGATAATATTGAAGGTGTGACTTGGGGACCACTTTTGCCCAATGGGCACCGTACGCTACTATTTGTAAGTGACAACAATTTCCAGTCATTCCAAAAGACACAGATTTTACTTTTTGAGGTAATACCCTAGCACTCACCAAAGCACTAGACATGAAGCCGATCCATTTCCTTACTCTTGCAGCCGTGGCATTCTCTTGTACTTCCGTTCCAGAGGATCGGTTTGCAAAGCTTTTTTCCGGGGAAGCAAAAGTAGTTGACCTAACGCATGCATTGAGTTCGAAAAGTGCATACTGGCCCAGTAAGAATGGCAATCCCTTTAAATACGATACACTCTTTGCGCAACCCAGCGGGGCACCCGGTATGGGGCAGTTTACAACTCCCGAACATTTTGGCACCCATCTCGACGCCCCTATCCATTCCGCTGATCACCAACCCTCCGTGGATTTGCTTGAAGCAAAGGATCTTTTTGGACCTGCGGTTGTCATCGATGTGGAAGCCAAATGTGCAGCCAATGCGGATTATGTTCTATCGAGTCAAGATATCCTTGATTGGGAAAAAGTCAATGGCCAAATGCCAAAGCGTGCCATCGTCATTATGTTCACCGGCTGGAGCCGCAAATGGACAGACTATGAAGCGTACAAGAATGAAGATGAGTATGGGAAGATGCATTTCCCCGGGTTCTCTGGTGAAGCAGCCAAATTCTTGATAGCAGAGCGCTCTATTCTCGGGATCGGCATCGATAATTTTAGTGTGGATGCGGGTGCAGCGCAAGGATTTCCTGTCCATGGCATAGTCAATGGCGCTGGAAAATTTCACCTGGAAAACGTAGCTGCTGTCCATGAACTCCCGCAAGCTGGCGCGTATGTGATCACTGCGCCTATCAAGATTGAAGGTGGCTCAGGTGGGCCAGTGAGACTCTTTGCAGTGATTCCTTAATAACCGAAATGCACTGGACGGTTTCATACCCTATGTGAAATGTCGAACCGGAACTCTCACTAGGTTTTTGTACAAACTTTAACAGGCTATCTACTTACCCTTTTCCCTCACGAAATCAACCATGGGATCGCCTCCTACCTTCATCCGTATGCGGTCAACAACTCCTGCCTCATTAGTAAGGAAATTTAGCTTGTACACATTGAGTGAATAATTGATCGTAAAATCCGGGTACTGTGGTGACCAGAATTGATCATAATGAAAATGCTCCAGGGGCTCATCCCAGATCCGGAATTTCATCTGCAGCAGATCCCCCTTCACCGTAATATCGACTCTTCCATAGGCCTTGTGCTCATAGGACCCTGCATATTCTGGCAAGGCATGCGAAGGCTTGGTGTTCTTCACTTTTAGTGCGCGTAGCGAGTCAATTCCTTTCCAACTGCGGTCATTGTTCTTCTTGTTCTCTGCAAGAATCTTGGCCGTCCATGGGGACTCACCCAATTGGAGCAAACGATCGGTAATACCCCAGACCGCCGCGTTGGCCATGGGTGATCCTTGCGCCGTATTGGTCAACACGATCACGGCAATGCTGTCTTTGGGCAACATAGCAATCGTTGATCGATAGCCACTGATGACACCTCCATGAGAAACCAATACATGTCCTTTGTAGTCTGAAGTAATCCGACCCAACCCATACAGTCCATAGAACACCTCGTCATAGGGCATCTCTTTGGTAGAGATGTTGTTCGGCTTCATCGTCTCCTTTATGGCATTGGCCGGAATCACCTCAACCCCCTTGAATTTTCCACCATTGATTTGGACTATCATCCAGTTGCTCAGGTCTTCCACATTCGAAACAATGGCTGCGGCTGGTGCCCAGCAATCGCAATGGGTGTCCGACTCATATTCCTTTAGCTCCAAGTCCAATCTGCCAACGATGTAATCCTTCGAAAGTTTTCCCCGCTTAGCCGCTTCCTCGAATGTAAAGCTGCTCTGCGTCATCTGGAGGGGATCAAAGATCTTCGTCTTCACTACCTGTTCCCACGAACTTCCAGACACTTTCCCTACAACAGCTCCTGCGGTGGCATACATGTTATTGTTGTAGAGATATCCTTCGCGAAACCCTAGTGTAGGCGACATGTATTTAAGCCGATCCAGAATCTCTTGTAAAGAGTATCCCGATCCAGCCCAGACCCCATCCCAACGTGGCACGCCGCTCCGATGACTCAGCATATCCCGTAGGGTCAATTTCTCGTCCAACTCACCCGTGGCAAAATGCAGCTCTGGCATATAGTTGCGCACCGGCTTGTCCAGGTCAAGTTTCTTCTCCACATGCAGCATGGCTGCGGTCATTGACGTGAAGAGCTTCGTATTGCTCGCGATCCCGAAAAGGGTCTTGGTCGTTACAGGCAGCTTGTTTTCTACATCGCGAAATCCGTAGCCTTTGGAAAAGATAACCTGATCCTTAAACACAATTGCCACAGCAGAACCCGCTACCTCCCAGTCCTTCATTAGTTGCTGCACATAGGCGTCAATTTTGGGAAGTTGCTTTTTATAGGCTGGAGCCTGAGCGTATGAAGCTGTGGTGAAAGAAAGTGCGATAAAGATGGTTGCTCGGCAGTTCATAGTCTGGATCAGAATTTACAGGATTTAAAGATTTTCCGGATGAATACTGTGGTAATCTAAGGAATATATCTTTTGTTGAAAATGAGTTTGTACTGAAGGCTCGTTGAGCCAAAATTGATCAGCAATCCTTTGGCTAAATTATAGGCAACGACGTAGTTCTTCGCCTGAGCCAGGTGGACGTCTTCCAGGTTAATAACTGCCTTTAGTTCGACGACCAGCCTATTGTCAACAATGAAATCCGCCCTTCGTGTTCCGACTTCCCGGTCATGGTAATAAATTGTCTGTTCCACTTCACGGCCAAAGACCAAACCAGCCTGCTGCAATTCAATGGCCAGACAACGTTGATAGATAACTTCCTGGAATCCGTTACCAAGCGTATTGTGTACTTTCATTGAGCAGCCGATAACTGCATAGGTCAACTCTTCTTTAACCAGATTGCTCATCTTTCATTTTTACATGAAAGCGCAATCTCAGCGAATCGCAGAGAAAAATCAATCAGGAAATCATAGCTAATTTATTGTTCATAAATAGTGTATTCAATTCTGCAAATTCCATAATCCTGAAAATCCTGATCCAGACATTGAACTTAACCCATCAATGAATTCTATACAACACCCCCACACACACCACCGTCGGCGTAATCCGAAATCGGTCGTTCGCTTCAGGCAGCTGCTGCACTTTTGTATCGGTAGTGTATTCCATGAATATGTGTTGCGCGCCGAGCTTGGCAGACCATGTGTCATTGAAGGCATAGGCAATGAAGAACTCAGAGTTCAGGCTTCCAATATCATTCTCCCCTACCAGCAACAGATTGAAACCGGTTGGCGATCCGCTCACTGGCTTACTTACTATACCATCGGGCGCATTGCCATTGATGTAGGTGCCAGCTTGAGTTCCACCAAACGAGACACCAATCACATCGATGTTGAATCCCACCTTGAATCGATCAGAGAATGAATAGGCAATATCGATCATGAAGTTGAGAGAATTTATCTGTGCGGAAGGAAAAAGCACCGAATCAACGTACTCCGGAATCGGCTCTTTAAAGAGTGCTTGTGGGCCAGACTCCCCTTTCACGATCCGAGCAGGAGCAGTGACGAAATACTTATTGCTGGAGAAGAAGGAGTTGAATCGCATACCGACACCCATTTCAAGTTTCTGCTTCTTTCCAAATTTCCAATTACGTTGGTAAGAAAGCGAAACGTTGGTTTGGCCACTGCCAATTCCAAGCATAAAGTCCGTATAGCTAGCAGTTGCCCTCGGCTCCTCG
>JANNAZ010000189.1:0-3335 GCA_031384895.1 Cyclobacteriaceae bacterium
CCCGGGCCCGCCGGTTTGGGATACCTGCCCGGTTGACGCGCTAAAAGCCCTGGGAAGTGTATCCGTTCCAAGAGGCGAATTCTGGATCAAACATCGCAACATGTTTTTGATCAAAGAAGTATCGAGTGCGGCACACATTTATGGAAAAAAGATTGTGGACGCCGAGTCATTTACCACCTGGAGAAGATGGAAAGATTCGCCCTTTGATCTGAAAAAAGCGGTGGACCGGGCATTTTGTGAAGGCCTCAACAATATTACCTTCCATACTTTCGCGAGCACAAATCCGGAAGATGGCCTCCCCGGCAGAACGTATCATGCCGGTTACGATATGAATCCAGGGACAACGTGGTGGGACAAATCCAAACCCTTTGTGGACTACCTCTCCCGGTGCAGCCATTTGCTGCAACAAGGATTATTTGTAGGGGATGTCTGTTACTACTACGGCGATCAGACTCCCAATTTCTTTCCGCTTTTCCATGATGTCCCCGAAAAACCACGGATCAAGGGCCTGGGAAATGGATATGATTTCGATGTGGTAAACACCGATGTCATCCTCAACAGGATGTCGGTTAAGGACGGTAGGTTGGTTTTGCCCGATGGGATGAGCTACTCTATGTTAATGCTGCCGGATCAGTCTCAAATGACGCTGGAAGTTTTGAAAAAAATAGGGGAATTGGTAAGTGCTGGTGCTACTGTTGTTGGACCACGGCCAATAGCAGTTCCGGGTTTGAACAACTGGGAAAAAGATAACGTGGACCTGAATAAACTCTCCGGTGAGTTGTGGGGGGCATCGGATGGTAAAACCATCTTTGAGAATAACTACGGAAAAGGCAAGGTTATGTGGGGCCTTGCGGCTGATGAAGTATTGAAGAGCAAATCCATCCAACCTGATTTTGGATTTACCGGACCTTCCGAAATTGACTACATCCATCGGAACGCCGATATCGGTGAAATCTATTTCTTGAGAAATGAAGAGGACAAGCAAATCAGCGCAACGTGCAGATTCAGAGTAACGGGCAAGTATCCAGAAATGTGGGATGCTTCAACCGGGACCATTTCGCGTGTTGCAGATTATACCGAAGAGGAAGGGGGTACAAGTTTTCAGATTGAGCTACCCGCTCATGGATCCATCTTTGTCATTTTCAACAAAAATAATCACAGTACGCTACCCGAATTTGCTTCGGCTATGAATGATGCCCCTCAAACTGAAATTTCCGGACCATGGGATGTAAGTTTTCCTCCAAACTGGGGTGCGCCGCCATCCGCCGTTTTTGATCGGTTGATTTCCTGGACGGAATCCGAAGACTCGGGAATCAAATACTTTTCCGGGACGGCGGTCTATCACAATTCATTTAATGTGGATTCTGGAACAAACGATAAAGCAATAACCCTCGACTTGGGAGAACTTAGAGATGTTGCAGAGATTTTTATCAATGATAAATCCGCAGGGATTTTATGGAAGAAACCGTATCGGGTAGATATCAGTCAATTGGTTCAATCCGGCAAGAATGAGCTGAAGATAGAAATCGTCAATTTGTGGGTGAACCGATTGACAGGGGATATGCTATTGGATCCGAAAGATCGGTTCTGCAAAACCAATCAGTCGTATATGAGTTCGGAAGTATGGCCGGGTGGAGATGAGCCTTTCAAGCTTCAGACGGCCGGGCTGTTGGGACCTGTAACCCTTACTGTAGCAACTGGGAACTTCAAAAAATGAGTCCATATTGAAAATAACATGACTTATAAACGCGTAAGAATTGGGTTAGCGAAAAGCGTTTCTGTCGCTCTCGTTCTACTGTCAGCTTTTTTTATCTCCTGTAATACTAAGCAGAAACCGAATCTTCCATCTAATAGTGCTGACCCATTGCCTAAAGCGGTGGGACTTGAATTAATGGGGAATCGTTTTTTTACACTCAACACAGTTGTTCGGGTAAACCAGATTGAAACTTCGCGAGATAGAACGGATGGTATGGATGAATCAATTGTTCACGGCCCAGAAGAGGCCCGCACTTTTCGGGAAACCATAGCTACGAGTTGGCCGGGTGCGAAGATAACATGGGCCTTCAGTTGGCTTGCGCTGAAGGATCAGCGGCCCAACTACGCTGAGCTTAAAAAACTGGTTGTCTCCTATCATGAAAAGTATGGCGATGAGATAACCTTCATTCCTGGTGGCTATTTTGCCAATATGTACAACTCGCGTGAGCAGGTGAATCGCGATCTCCACGAGGGCTTACAGATGGTTTCAGAAATGGTTGGTGGGGGATATCGCCCATTAAGTGTCCTAGCGGGGTTTCTCTCTGCTGAAAACCTTCGATACCTTGCCGAGGAAGAAGGCATTCATGTTTGTCAGGGCAACATCTGGAGCCAATATGCTGTTGACAACGGTGATGGCGAGGGTTCGATATCCTATCCGTACTACCCCTCAAGCGAACATTTCTGTAAACCAGCCCAGGGTAAAGATGACCTGATTGATTGTGTCAATCTCGATGGCTGGACCGTTGATTTCCTCAACGCCAGATTCCCTGGCACGAGCGAAATCTATAGCCGGCAGGGTGTCGGGCCGATTGAGACGGTTCTCTTCCAGGGTACCGAAATGGGGACAAAAGAAATGATCGCAACCACAGCCGCTCATTTCGACACAGGATTCGAACTCAATAACTTTGCATGGGTAACGTGCACTTGGGAATTATGCCTGGTCGAGGGACGCAAAATATATGGTTACAAAGGCCGAAACGGAATGGATGGCCTGGAGATCTGGCTAGGTGAAATGAGACGACGCTGGCCTGAGGCTAAGCTCATCACACAGGGGGAGTTTGGGATGCTGTGGCGTGAAAAATTCAAAAACAATGACAGCCTCGATTATCGGTTCGTGATGCGGGGTTCCGGCGTTCGCGGATCTGAACCTGAAATGGAAATCCGTTGGTTCATGAACAAAGATTTTCGACTAGCCCTGTTAAGGGACTGGAAGAATAATGCCCCAGAAAGGCTCATCGATTTTACCCGCTATGACCTCAAAGCCCAGGAACCCGATGATCCGAAGCCAGGTCAGCCCACGCGAAACTGGAGTCTATTCAACCGGCTGAATCAGAAGGGAACCCGCCTGCAAGATAAACCAATTGATATCGGACAATTGAATTCAAATGAACAGCAGATCATAAAGCGGAGGTATCCGGAGTTGCTGCCTGTCGATTCAAGAAAATAAAGAAAGCAAAGACATGCTTAAGACGACATAACAGTCAAAAGAAATTATGAAATATCAATTTGTTTTTATTTGCCTGCTGCCGTGCACATTTGTGTTTGGCCAAAACATTGAATTTCTAACCAACGAAAGATTT
>JANNAZ010000073.1:0-2117 GCA_031384895.1 Cyclobacteriaceae bacterium
CCTGAGTTTGTCGGATGAAAGACTTCCCGCTCCGGGGATTTCGCGTTCGATGATGTATTTAGGCATAGCTTGATTTTCTGAATTCAATATAGCACAAACTTCAGGTTTTCTACTTTTTTTCTCCGTGTTCCTCCGTGCTACCTCTGTGAAACTCCATGTAACAACCTTTTCATTACTTCCATGCAAACTCCCAGATCGGCTTCTCCCCCCGCAAATGCTCTACAAAGTAATTCCACCGCCTCTTCGTAAAGTAATACTGTTGCGGGCCTTGATAGCCGTGCTTTTGGCTTGGAAAAATCAGCATGTCAAATTGTTTGTCAGCACGAACCAGCATCTCTGCCAGCTTAAATGTCGCAGAAGGATTCACGTTCTCATCAATACCGCCATGCGTGATGAGTAATTTTCCCTTGAGCTTTGATGCCATCGTGATGGTTGACTGCAACTCATAGGTGGAGTCAACCGGCCATCCCATGTACATCTCCGGCCACCAGGCTTTCTCCATACGGAAGTCATGATCCGCACTGCTGGCCACGGCAACTTTGTAGAAATCGGGATACTGCATCATCGCGTGTCCCGCGTCATAGCCTCCCGCTGAATGACCGAATATTCCGACGCGGGTTGTATCGATCCATGTGTATTGTGCTGACAACTGGCGAATGGCACGCACATGGTCTTCCAGGTTATACCCCATGCGCTTGTAAGAATGATTGTGAAATTCTTTCGATCGCCCTGCAGTGCCCAGCCCATCGACCATCATGACAATGAAACCCAGTTCGGCCAGCGATTGGTTGCCGCTGCTGATACCCCGCGCAAAAGTGCGTGGCACAATTTGTCCATGCGGACCGGTGTAGCTGTTGTCGATGATAGGGTATTTCTTGGCCGCGTCGAAGTCCACCGGTTTCCAAAGCAGTCCGTAGATCATGGACTTACCGTCTTTTCCAAGAGCGGAGAAGGGTTGAGGAGCAGCCCACTTCATGGGGATTAATCCGGAGATATCGGCCTTTGACAACTCCATAAGTACCTTCCCGGATTTCAGTTCGCGTAACCAGGAGCGGGTCTGCTGCTGGGGTGTAGAGTAAACGTCCGTCATAAATAGGTGATCCGGGGAAAGGGTGATGTCGTGGTTGCCGGGCTCTGGTGTCAGAAGCTTTAGATTTTTCCCGTCGAGGGTAATGCTGTACAAATATTGCTCATACGGATTGCGGCCAGGTTCCTTCCCTTGTGCAAGGAAGTATACCAGTTTCGATTTCGTTTCAATATGGAGGATGTCGTTGACGAAGAAGTTTCCGACGGTCAAGGGTTTGACGGCACTTGTCTTCAGATCAACGGTATAAATTTGTTTCCATCCGCTATGCTCGGAGGTAATGAGGAGCCGGTCTTCACCGGCCGACAAGAAGTAATCGAAGCCATCGATGTTTGTGTCACTGGATTCCATGAAGAGTGTTCGTTGTGATGAGGGATTCAAAGTCACCAGAATCAAGTGAGCTTTATGAAATCCACGATCGTTGTATTGAAGAATCCCGGTACCCGGCGCCTTCATCCAGTTAAAGGAATACCCGGTTTCATGTGCTGCCGGTGGCATGTCCAACAGGGTTTCGTTCCCGCTGGAGACATCAAATACTACGGGTACCAGGTGAACTATTGTGGTGTCACCGGGCGAGCCGCGGTAGTAGGAGAGCAGTCGCGCTCTATATAAGGTGTCAACGCTCCAGTCGAGCAGATACATCTTGCGTCCAAAGCGCAGGTCACAGATAGAAGTCTGGATGTATTTTGAGTCCGGGGACCAGTTTGCTGTAAATCGCTTGGGGCGCTCGCCGTTCTCTCCTTCGATGATGTCGCTCCATCCGTAGTAGCTGGCGTACTCGTAGTTCTTATATCCTTTGGTGCTGAGTTGTTTTATCGTGCCGTCAACAGTTGACTTAATGAAGAGATTGTAGTTGTCACTGTAGGCGATCCATTTTCCATCGGGGGATTTTGATTCCAGCGGGTTGGGGGCTGGTTCATTTTCTTGCTTCACCTTGAGTTCACCAGTCTTGTCGTTCCACAGGAACTGTTTGGCTTTCAAAGTGAATTCCAGCTGTGATGGCTTGATGTACTTTACATTCTCCAGGGCGAGG
>JANNAZ010000237.1:0-1968 GCA_031384895.1 Cyclobacteriaceae bacterium
TTCTTCTTTCTTTTCTTCTTTTTCTAACCGTTTCTTCTTTCGTACTGCCTCTTTCTGCTTCTTTATAAACGCGTTATTCGATTTTGCCATTGGTCTTATTTTACGTCACGCACGGATAACAAATACCTCTTCTTTTAGTTCATCCGGTCCGTGGAAACCGTCTGAAGGTGGTCAAAAGCATGTCTAAACATAGACAGCCCGGGGCCCTGTTTAAGTCAAAACAATTGGGAAAGTGAGGAAAATGATCTGCCCGGGGAGAAAATGCTTCACTACTTCTTAACGATTCTGTCAAAAACTCCACAAATATAGCCAAACGACGTTCCATAACCAAATCCCTGCTGTCTATACTGCAATAACGACGCTTTCCACGGCCTGGTACAGACTACCAAACAAAACTTGGTATTCTATTGCCCCTGCAAACCGCCGCTAGTTAATTGGCTCGCCTTTCTCCAGTTTCTTGATCATCCCTTCAATCGCTGTCTTAACATTGGGGTTTGTCTCAACTTTCGCAGCCTCTTGGGCATATTTCAGCGCTTTCTTAGAATCTCCTATTGCTGAATATCCCCTAGCCATCCCGGTTAATGCCCCAACGGCGGTCGGATACCTTTTGTAGGCCAGTTCAAAGACAGGCAGGGCCTCCTTCTCCCTCTTCGCTGTAATGAGCGATCGGCCATATCCCACAATTTGACCTACAGTGGCATCCGGAAGATTAATAGCCTCTTTCATCGTTGCGTCTGCGTCAGCCTGCTTGCTCATCGCTGCGAGCACTGCACCCTTTGCATTGTATATCGGAAAGTATTTCACATTGCGATCGATATAGCTCTGCATCCAGCCCAGCGCTTCGTCAAGGTTCATTTTCTTGGAGGCGCAGAAATTTGCTGCGGAAACGGAGTTCAGCCAGTTAAAGCTTTTAGGGCCCGACATCTCCTCACGGACCTTCTTCACATACAACTCATCTCCATTTGGGACTGCGATCTTGAAAGGCACTTGCAGCTTCTCCCACTTCAGCCGAGCGGTACTACTGTTTTGCATGCGATCAATAAAATCATAAGTGAGGAACTCATTGAATTCATCACACGACTTGGATTTTACTGAGACGCGCAGCGCATCATCACTTGGCACATAGGAAAAGCTTCCCCACGCGGATGCGCTATTGGAAAAAATAACTACCCACTCCTCTTGACCTGGAATCATGTGCAAGCCATACGTTCCGGCTTTCAACGGTTTGCCTTCAATTTCAACATCATTAGAAAAAGTGATGATTGTATTTTCATTCGCCCCTGCTCTCCAGGGCGACGGGTTTTGCTCGGTACTCTTGCCCGTACCCAGATTGGCCAACCCGAAGGGCACCAGCTTACCCCATATTTCCCTGCCTGCCACATCCGGGCTGCTATACGCTATCGTTACCTTTACCAGCCCCATAAACTGGGTGGTTTCGCCTCGCTGGTTGGCACCGCCTGGCGGCAATGTCATTTGCCCCCATGTAATCATGCTCGTTAATAATCCAACTAGCAGGATGGTCAATCGTAAAGAACCTTTCATAGCATTTGTTGTTTTTGATTGTGCGAAAGTAAACGAATATTCCAGTTCAGGGTTCGGAATGTGAACAACGGTTTCCAGTGAGAGACCAATGGCAATCAGATCGGTACAATTCCAGAGTTGGTTTCGGATTCTCCGCCGTTTTGATTTGGCGCAGGGCCCTATTCTTTGAACATTCCCCGCAGGTCGACGATCTTTTGATTTGATAAGTCCAGGTTGACCAAACCAGAACGAGGCCTGTCGAGGTCAATGATGGTAAATATGGTAGCAGAAAGTGTAATGGCAAAACCGGTGACAACCACCCAATTGATCACGCCTTTATGGTCATACCCCAGTAAGAAGGCAGACGAAAGGCACAACCCAAAAAGAAAATACAGAATAGAATCCGGTATCGTCGATTCTCCAATCGCTCGGCGAGTAGTTGTAACA
>JANNAZ010000253.1:0-4918 GCA_031384895.1 Cyclobacteriaceae bacterium
GTCTTTGCTGCGGTACAGCACTTCCTTCTTTTCGTTGACAACATCTTCTCCGCGCTTCAACTGAGGCAGGAAAGCCACAGGGATGCCTGCCGCTAATTTGGATTTATCGATTGGTCGGCTTCGGGTCTTTTCGCGAAAGAGAAAACCGCAAGTCGGGATTTTATGATCAAGGGGAAAGCTATGGACCGTGAGCAGATCATCATCAAAAATCAGTTCGGACTTGGTTGCATCCAAAGCATGAAATATGATTTTGAAATTCAGTGCAGAATGGGAGTGCCGCAAGTGCGCAATGATAATCTCTTCCAGCCCACGGAAACTGTAGAGGTGCAATTCATGCTCCCTGCGAAGAAGGTGCATGGAGAAGAGCAGACCCATGAGGCCAAGGTAATGGTCGCCATGAAGATGACTTATGAAAATATGATTGATCTTATGAATGCCCAGGTCAAAGCGACGCAGCTGGTGCTGGCATCCCTCACCGCAGTCGATCAGGAAATGGTGGTGATGATTAACAAGGTATTGTGATGAGGTGAAACGACCGTAGGCTGGGAGCGCGCCACTGGAACCGAGAATCGTGAGTGCAAAATTAGACACGAGGCCCCCTCATTTTCAGTTTGACTAATTTTCAAATTACTCCCCGTCTTTCATATCTTTTTCAATCTCATGCATAAAGACCGCATCGACGGCTTCTTGTGCAGAGTGAACGATATTCAACACACTGTCGAGCTGGGAAATCTTGATGAGTTTGCCGGTGTGCTCAGAGAGGCTGGTCAGAACAAACACGCCGCCATCTTCTTGTAGAATACGATTTCCAACGAGCAAGGCACTTAGGCCGGAGCTGTCTGTATATTTCACTTCGCCAAGATCAAGGATAATATTTTTGATCCCTTCCGCATGGAGGGTAATCAATTCTGACTTGAGGGAGGGCGCTACGCTGGAGTCGAGTTTCTCTTCGTGCAGGCGCAGAAGGCTGTATTTCTCCTGCTTATCGATTGTGTATTTCATCGGTGGTGTATTGGATGGCGCAAAAGTAGGTTAATTTAAGTAATTAACGATGTTCCGCTCAATTCGTTCCAAAATATTTTGGTCGGACAGGGATTCAAGTTTCGTACCCGTCATTTGGTCATACAATTCGCGGTATCGCTCGGAAATGGATGAAACAATCTCATCGGTCATCTCCGGCACAACTTGCCCGTCTTTTCCCTGAAAATTATTCTCGATCAACCATTGCCTTACAAACTCCTTAGATAGTTGCTTCTGTGGTTCTCCTGCTTTTTGCCGGTTCGTGTATCCTTCGTGATAGAAGTAGCGCGACGAGTCGGGCGTGTGGACTTCGTCAATGAGATAGATCGTACCATCGTGCTTCCCAAATTCATACTTGGTATCAACGAGAATGAGTCCACGCGCAGCTGCAAGCTCAGTTCCTTTCTGAAATAGTGTCAAGGCATACCGCTCCAAGGTTGCATAGTCTGCTTCGCTCACCAACTTCCGCCTCAGAATTTCCTCACGAGAAATATCCTCATCATGACCGACATGTGCTTTTGTTGTTGGCGTGATAATAGGCTGGGGGAGTGGATCGTTTTCTTTCAGTCCGTCAGGAAGCGCCACACCACATACCGTTCGCTTACCCAGGCGATACTCTCGCCCGGCGTGACCGGCTAGATATCCGCGCACCACCATCTCAACTGGAAATGTGTCACAACGAAATCCAACGGTGACATTGGGATCGGGTACGGCCTGCACCCAATTGGGCACAAGCGATTTTGTTCCTTCGAGGTTTATGGCAGCTACCTGGTTGAGTACACGGCCCTTGTCAGGAATCGCCCTGGGGAGAACTACATCAAATGCCGAGATACGATCGGAGGCTACCATGACCATTCGGTCGCCGAAATAATAAACATCACGTACCTTGCCGCGATAAAAACCAGTTTGCTCTGGAAATGTGAAGTTCGTTTCTTTGATTGCCGCCATGGACTAGGATTTGAGGATTATAGGATTAGGATGGTGGAAACTGAATTGGTGCAGCTTGACAGTTGACAAATATACAATTGACAAGATGCGTTACTATAAGTTCGGCTATTTTCACTGTCTTTGGCTGTCTACCTTTTGTTGAGTACCACTTATTTCTTGTCGATTACAGAAGACTCCTGTCTTCACTTCACTCCCCACTTACCCCTCACCGATTACAAATCGTCTCCCTCCTGACTTCTGCCTCCTGCCTCCTGCCTTCTTACTTCTACCCCCACTCCCTACTTCTCCTCCACCAAAATTCCAGCCTGAAACACAAACGTTTTCGTCACATTTCCTTGGTCATCGAATTCCGTCCAGATCTTGTGTTTCTTGCCTGCGACGAACTCGCCCTGCTCTTTTACCTTTCCGTTGGCGTAATATGTGGTATGCAGCCCGTGTGGACGATTCGCCCGGTATTCTTCCACCATAGCGGGTTTACCGTTTTCGTAGAAGTTGGTTACTGTTCCTGTAATGAGGTTATACTGGTATTCCTCTTCAAGCTTCTTTCCTCCGTCCGGGTAGTATACAGTCCGTTTGCCCTGTAACTTTCCGTTCTGGTAATTCTCTCGGACACTTACCGTTCGGCCGTCATCGGCATAATAGGTCCACACCCCTTGTGGTTTTTGCTTACGGAAAGTTTTCTCATAGACTTGCGTTTCGTCCCCACGGAATTCCTCTTCTTTGAGGTCTACTCCATTGAAAGAGACCACCTCACGTGTTTTGATTTTTCCATTGGGATGATATTCCACGTTGGTGCCCACTTTGGCTCCGTCACTGTACGTAAAACGATGGCGGACTGTTCCATCGGCGAAGTAGCCCAGGTTCTCCCCGGTTAGACGTCCGTTTGTAAAGAAACCCTCGAGGAGCAAGTGGCCTTCGAAATCATAATTCTTGAACTGTCCTGTCTTCTCACCTTCTTTCATTGTCGACACGGTTTCGAGTTGACCGTTTGAGTAGTAGGTCTTGTAATATCCGTGGATTATTCCGTCGCGGAAGTTCGCTTCAGTCTGAAGGGTGCCATCTTCGTAAAAAGTTGTCGCAGGGCCGTTGGGTTTCTGGTTTTTGTAAGTCATCTCCTTCATCAATTTCCCGGAAGGATAGTACTCACGCATAATTCCATCAGGTTTTCCTTTGACGAAGGAAGACTCATGGTGTGTTTGGCCGGTGAGGTAAAATGATTTTACGCTGTCAATGAGCAGGTTATTTTGATATTGGCCCTTCTGAATCCGCTTACCGGTTTCGTCGTAGATCTCAACTGGCCCGTGGCGCATGCCGTCTCGGTAGGTGATCTTGCGTTGAAGCTGCCCGTTGGGAAAGTACTCTTGAAAGGTGCCGTGCCGCTTCCCGTCATGAAAGGCGCCCTCCATTTCTAGCTTACTATTGGAGTAGTAGCGCTTGTAAGGTCCTTCCATGATCTGATCATTATCGACGGTGACGAAATAATCTTCGTGCAGTCGTTTCTTGGCGCCATCATAGTAATTCTTGACCTGCTTCTGGGCGACGAGGCCGAATGGGACTAGAAAAAGAATGAGGAGGAAACGGATCATGCTCTTTTGTGGGACGATAACGATGCGCTTTCGTAGAAAGTCTAAGGTGGTCGGAAGTTTAAGGTCTAAAATCTAAAGTTGAACCTAGCACCTAGCGCCCAGTATCTAGCATCCAGTACCTAGCACCCAGCCCCCAGTTCCCCTCTCACATCATTTCGATCACAATAGCCGACGCGCCGCCACCCCCGTTGCAAATCCCCGCCACGCCGATGGACGCCTTGTTCTGCTTCAACACATTGGCCAGTGTGATAGTGATCCGGGCTCCAGAAGCACCCAGCGGATGGCCCAGGGCTACGGCGCCACCGTTCACGTTAACGGTATTGGGGTCGAGTCCGAGCTTCATGTTGTTCGCTATGGCTACGGCGGCGAAGGCTTCGTTGATTTCATAAAAGCCGACATCCTTCTTCTCAACTCCCGCCATCTTCATGGCTTTTGGAATGGCGAGCGAAGGAGTGGTGGTAAACCACATCGGGTCCTGAGCAGCGTCAGCAAAGCCGCGTATTTTTGCAATCGGCTTCAGACCGAGTTCCACGGCTTTTGCCTTGCTGATAAGAACAACGGCTGCAGCGCCATCGTTGATTGTCGATGCGTTGGCGGCGGTTACCGTTCCTTCTTTCGTGAAGACAGGCTTAAGGCCTGGGATCTTGTCGAAGTTGACATTTTTATATTCTTCATCTTCGGCGAACAAGGTGACATCCCCTTTCTTGCCCAAAAGTTCTACCGGCACAATTTCATCTTTGAATTTCCCTGCAGCCCATGCGGCCGCCGAACGCTTGTAGGAGTTGATTGCATAAGTATCCTGTTCTTCGCGGCTGATCTTCATCTCTTTCGCCGTATTGTCTGCGCACACGCCCATGGCACAACGGTTGTAGACATCCGTGAGCCCATCGTGGGTGAGCCCGTCAATCAGTTCGCCGTTACCGTATTTAAATCCATAACGTGCTTTGAGTAGATAATAGGGTATGCCCGACATATTCTCCATCCCACCCGCGACGATAATATCCTGCCCACCCAGCATGATTGACTGAGCGCCCAACATCATGGCTTTCATTCCGGAGGCGCACACTTTATTAATGAGTGTACACGGAATTTCATACCCCATTCCTGCGCCAACCGCCACTTGGGTTGCGGGAGCCTGGCCAAGTCCTGCGGACACAACGTTTCCAAAATATAGTTCTTGAACCATTTTTGGATCCAGTTTGATTCGCTCCAACGCAGCTTTCACTGCTGTGGACCCCAACTTCACTGCACTCAGTGTTGAAAGTGAGCCACCGAAACTTCCAATCGGTGTGCGTACTGCGGAGACAATGTATACTTCGTTCATAATCGTTATTCGTTGCTTGTTTATCCTTGTTCGAACCTTA
>JANNAZ010000293.1:0-7092 GCA_031384895.1 Cyclobacteriaceae bacterium
GCGGAACCCGCCAAATGTAAAATGGCAACCCTCTGGTTGCCATTTTTCTCTGTAGCGGGGGAAGGACTCGAACCTTCGACCTGTGGGTTATGAGCCCAACGAGCTACCAACTGCTCCACCCCGCGATTTGGTGGTACAAAAGTAGGCCTTAACCGTCAAATAACAAATCATAAGGTGAAGAGACACTGAATCAAATCCCGATGAGGAGACCAAAAACCGGGTCATACCGGGCAAATCTCTGTCCTAACCAGTTTAATACTGATTAGTCTTGACAAAATTGCCTTCACTATTTTGCAGAGCAGGCCAAGAATCTTTCGCATACCTGTCATCTAGTGAATCTACTCAATTTTCTGTGATTGGCCCGAAGCGTTGAACATGCAGTTTGTTCTAAATCCCGATGGCGATGCCGACCAGCAAAGCGATCGCCCCCAAAAGAAGGATAACCGCCAGTCGCTTTGCGACAAACACAAACCATTTATCGTACGAGATCCCACTCAGCGCGATGATGGCCATCAGGGCTCCGTTGGTCGGGCTGATCATATTCATTGTAATCGTTCCATACTGAAAGGCGAGCACGCATACCTGGCGGGAAAGGCCTATCAAATCCGACAACGGCGCAAGAATCGGAATGGTGAGCGCGGCCTGGCCCGCATAGGAAGGAACCAACACATGCAGGAAAGATTGAGAGAGCATCATGCCGATTGCCGAGAGGCCCGGTGGCAAGCCCTCCATCGGAACAAAAATAAAATAGATGATTGTGTCTAGAATTTTCCCATCCATCAGCACCACCGAGATGCTGTTGGCAAATCCGACGATCAAAGCGGCAAAGGTCATTTCACGAAACCCTTCCACATACGCTGTGCATGTTCCATTGACGCCCAGCTTGCCAATTAGCCCACACAGCACACCAAGAACGAAGAATTCGGCTGACAGTTCGTTGAATCCCCAGTCCATCGCCATCATGCCGTACATCAACAGCGCAAAAGCAAACACCACGAGCCCGAGTATCAGTGCATTCCTCCCGGAAACAGTCCCAGATACAGCAAATGAATCCTCTTCTTTCGGAAAGCGGTTCCTATTTGCATAACGGATGATCATGATCATCCACACGGCAAAGACCACTAACATGACAACCAATCGGAACGGCGCTGCTGAGAGAAGTGGAACGGCGGCAATTTTCTGCGCCAACAATGCACCAAATGGGTTAAAGGGGCTAAATGAAGCTCCAATTACTGCAGCACAGTAGCTCACTGAAATCATGACAAATGCATTGTATCCAAGGCGGCGGCCAAGCATCAACAACACGAGCGTCAAAGGAATAACTTCTTCTTCCATTCCCTCCAGTGTGCCCCCGGCAAGAAAAAATATTCCTATTAGGGTAAGTGTACTATTCTCACGTCCGGCCAGTCGACTGGTCAGGAAGAGAATTCCCTCTTTTAAGGCTCCTGTTTTTTCAACAACATAGAAGCAGGCGCCACACATGAAAATTGTTATGATAACTTCCACGCCGGCGGCAATTCCACGAGGTATTCCTACGATAATCGAGAAGGGTGATAACGGCGCAGCTTCCACCAAGTGGTATGACCCGGAAACCACAACCTTTCTATTGGTGGATGAGTCCAGCCTGCGCTCATACTCTCCTTTTGGCAAAAGATATGTCGCCACTCCTGCTAGCAGGATAAACGAAATGATGATGAGAAGTGTGTGGGGAAATTTTCCGGTCATCTGGGATGCTTGTCAAATGTATCAAATTCTGGCCTCTGCTGTTTACATTGGGCTAAAGCCAAGTTTGCCACGGCCTTAAGGCCGTGGCAATTTCAAAGGTTGACCAATGGACTTTAGTCCATTTCCTCATCTTGATTTAGGAGCATACTTTAACTAAATAGCCTATCCATGCCCGGTCACAACATTCAACCGCTTCTCAACAAGAAATACCTGAAAGCCACCAGGGCACAGGGTGTTTATATTTTTGATGAGCACGGCAAGAAATACCTCGATGGATCCTCCGGAGCCGTTACCTGTTCGCTGGGTCATTCCCATCCGAAAGTACTTTCACTCATCAAACAGCAGCTGGATAAGCTCCAGTTTGTCTATCGCTCCCAGTTTGGCTCCGAAGAAGCCGAACGCCTGGCAACAAAGTTATTTTCTCTCTCGCCACAAAATGCCTACACCCACGCCTTCTTTGTAAACAGCGGAACGGAAGCCATGGAAACGGCAATGAAAGTTGCACTTCAATATTGGCAAGAGGGAGGTCAGCCTGAAAAAATACAGTTCATCAGCCGCTGGAAAAGTTATCACGGCATTACGATGGGAGCCCTTTCTCTTACTGGACATCCCCTGCGTCGTCAGCGATTTGAAAATCTTCTGGAGAAGTACCCTGCCTTGTCGGCTGACCTGGAAAATGATCCGCTCGAGAAACAAACACAAGAATTTCGGGACGTGATCGCGCGACTGGGCCCAAACAAGATTGCTGCCTTTGTTGCCGAGCCCATGGTCGGTGCCGCGGGCACGGCACTCACTCCCCTGCCTGGTTATTACACAGCGATGAAATCCATTTGCGATGAAAATAAAATTCTGTTCATAGCCGACGAGGTGATGACTGGCTTGGGCAGAACAGGAAAATGGTTTGGTTTGGAACACTGGAACACATTGGCCGATATTGTGGCCGTTGGCAAGAGTCTCGGAGCCGGCTATGCTCCCATTGCCGCAACCCTCATGACGGAAAAGGTTCTTGCGCCCATCCGCAACGGTACCGGACTGATCATGAGCGGACATACGTATAGCGGTCACCCGCTTTCCTGCGCAACGGCCTTGCGCGTATTGGAAGTAGTTGAGGAAGATCGTCTTCTTGAAAATGTAAATGCGCAGGGCGCGTATCTCAAAGAGTCCTTGGTACACTTGAAAAAGAAATTTCCTATCATATCCATCGTTCGGGGTAAGGGACTTCTTATGGGCATCGAGTTTGATCCTGGGGTAAAAGGATTTCAGGCTAAGTTCATCGACCGTTGTTTCGAGAATGGTCTTCTTGTCTATCCTGCTGTTGGCGGGCCGGAGGGCAAGGATGAAAACGGAGTTCTTGTCTCTCCTCCCTTTATCATCTACCGCGAGCAGGCCGATGAGCTCCTGGAAAAAACTGAAAAGTCCCTGGCTCAGCTCAGCACATGAATCTATTCAACAAAGTCACCGACTACGACACCATCCGGCCCTTATTCAAGGACGGCATGACGTTGCTTTTCGGGGGATTCGGCGGTGTTGGATCTCCACCCGGACTGATCGACTGCCTGATTGATTCCGGAGTGAAAGATGTAAACCTGGTTGGAAATGACGCAGGCTTTCCGTGGATCGGTATGGGGAAATTCATTTGTCTGGAGCGCGCAAAATCGCTCATTGCCTCACACATTGGTTCCAACCCGGTAGCGGGCGAATTGATGAATCAGGGCAAACTTCAGATAGAGTTTTCTCCTCAGGGAATTCTCGTTGAGCGGATTCGCTCCGGAGGTGTAGGGCTGAATGGGTTTCTCACCGAAATCGGAATGGGCACGAAACTGGCCTATGAAAAGCCCAAAGTGAAGATTGGTGACAAGGAGTTTATGTATGAAGCTCCCATTACAGGTGATGTGAGCCTGGTCTATGCAAAGAAGGCTGATACCTTTGGCAACCTGATCTTCGACAAGACGGCGCGCAATACAAATCCGTATGTAGCGATGGCCAGCAAAATCACCATTGTTGAAGCAGACGAAATTGTTCCCATGGGACAATTAAACCCGGAAGAAATTATTGTCCCGGGTATTTATGTGAAGTATATCGTGCCTTCAAAAGGCTACAACTGGAAATGGATATGGGAGATGCCCGGCAAATCATAGCGCAACGAGCCGCCCGCGAAATCAGCGACGGGATGATCGTGAATCTGGGGATCGGGATACCTTCCCTGATCCCGAACTATCTTGATCCGTCTATTCAAGTATTCTTCCAGGCGGAAAATGGCATCCTGGGTATGGGGCCGACGCCCACTAAAAATGCGGACGGCAACCTGAGCAACGCCGCCGGTTATCCAGTCACACTGCTGGAAGGCGGCAGCTATTTCGACAGTGCGATCGCGTTTGGCATGATTCGGCGAGGCTGCGTTGATGTTTCTATCCTTGGCGCGCTTCAAGTAAATGAACAAGGAGATCTAGCCAACTGGATTGTACCCGGCAAGCGTGTCCCCGGAGTGGGTGGAGCCATGGAACTCGCGTACGGTGCAAAAAATCTTATCGCCTTGATGACACATTGCGAAAAAGACGGAAGCCCTAAGATTGTGAAAACCTGTTCGCTGCCCATCACAACATATCATTGTGTGAAGAAGATTATAACGGATATGGCTGTCTTTGCCATTCGCGAAAACAGGCTTCACCTTGAGGAATTGATGCCTGGATTTACGTTGGAGAAGGTGAAAGAAAAGACGGGAGCAGAGTTTGTAATTGCGCCCAAATTGGTGAATGGCTGAATACTTTTTGAAGACTGAACAATTGGGATTGTGTCTGACCCTAAATCCCCTGAAGGGGACTTTGGATTTTCCAAGAGTGACAATGGATTCCATACATCAGGCACTTGCGCGCGGGCGGTTCCCCCTTTAGGGGGGCAGGGTGCGCGGAAAATGCATTTCTTTGATTTCATACGGATTGTGCTTTACCTTGAATACACCATTGGCTCATGACACTGCCTGAAAAAATATCCACCTACATCGATTCCCACCAACAGGAAGCCATCGATTTATTGTCCCGATTGGTGCAGCAACCCAGCATCCAGGGAAATGAACAAGGCGTTCAGGCGATTGTAATCGAAAAACTCAAGACACTGGGCCTCGAAGTGGATGTCTGGGATCCCGAGTACAGTGTGCTGGCCCGCCATCCTTACTTCGTCCCTTCCCGAAGCACTTACGCGGGAAGCCCGAATGTGGTGGGCACGTGGCGCGGAACCGGCGGCGGAAAGTCAATCATTCTCAACGGCCATATCGATGTTGTGCCCGAGGGTGATCGCACAAAATGGACGTATGATCCATTCTCAGGCTTGCTGGAGAATGGCAAACTCTACGGCCGCGGAACAACCGACATGAAAGGGGGAAATGTTTCTCTTTTGCTGGCACTCGAATCGATCATCCGTTCCGGCATCCGGCTGAAAGGTGACGTTATCTTCGAATCCGTAGTTGAAGAAGAGTCGGGCGGCATTGGAACACTAGCAACTCTGGTGCGTGGATATACCGCTGATGCGGCCGTTATTCCGGAGCCCACCAACATGAAACTCTTCATCAAGCAACAAGGCTCGATGTGGTTTCGTGTGATCGTTGAGGGTCGTTCTGCACACGGCGGCACACGCTATGAAGGAGTCTCAGCGATTGAAAAAGCAATCATGGTGCACCAGGCCGTTCTGAAACTTGAAGTCAAGCGAAATGCACGCATCACCGACCCGCTGTACAAAAGTGTCCCTATACCCGTTCCCATCAACATGGGCAAAATACAAGGAGGAACCTGGCCCTCTTCAGTCGCTGATGTAGTGACCATCGAAGGGCGGATTGGTGTGGCACCGGAAGAAGAAATGACGGCTGTCAAATCTGAACTGAAAGAATGCCTGGAAGAACTCTGCGCACAAGACCCCTGGCTGAAAGAACATCCCGTTAAGTTGGAGTTCTTTGGCGCACAGTGGGTGCCCAACACGCTGAATGAAAACCATCCCTTCGCAGCAGCCATGAAGACATCTTTTGAAAATGTTTGTGGCAAACCGGTCACCCTGGAAGCCTCACCCTGGGGAACGGATGGCGGGCTGCTCGGCAAAGTCGGCGGAATACCAACCTTGGTCATTGGCCCGGGCGAAACCAAGGTGGCGCACTACCCCAATGAGTTTATTGAGGTGAGTGCAATGATCCGTGCTGCGAAAGTTTTTGCTCATCTCCTTTTGGACTGGTGCGAAGTCTCGGCCAACAAATAAGGAAATCGGATGGTCTTTGAACGAACGCATAAGTCCGCCCATGTTACGGTGTATGAAGATGAATTCAACAAACGGATTCGCATCGACGACTACTCGGGTAACATCACCGAAGTCATTCAACTTATCAGCCAGACAGTTCCTACATGGGCTGAAAAGATAATCGTCAAATCCAGGCCACAGGATGTTTCTGCCTTCATGAAGAAGGGGTATTGCGAAGAGGCCCATATCAAAGGATACTTTGCCGGGATTGATATGCATTTCGTCACCCGGTATCCTTCCCGACAAAGACAATACAATAAGAAGGAACCCGAAGAAGAGGCCATTATTGACGGGGTGCTGGGTACCCCCACAGCAGGCTCCAGCGCGCTTTCATTTCCCATCACCTACGCTTCCTCCTCGGATGCCCTTGAACTCGCCAAACTCTATCGCGACACATTTCCTGTATATCCAACACCACTCGGCGACCCAGAATATGTACTCAAAACCATGACTGAGGGTACGCTGTACGTCTACATCAAAGAGCGAAATAGAATCGTAGCAGCAGCCTCGGCTGAAATAAACAAACAGTACCGCAACGCGGAGCTAACCGACTGCGCGACGGCAGAAGGCTTTCAGGGAAAAGGGTACATGCGGAGCTTGTTAATGGAACTGAAGCGAAATCTTCGCGCGCAGGGCATCACTTGCTTGTATACAATTGCTCGTGCCGAGTCTTTTGGGATGAACAAAGCGTTTCATGATCTGGGGTTTGCGTACAGTGGAAGGATGACGAACAACTGCTTTATTTTTTCTGGATTGGAAGATATGAATGTGTGGTATAAGTTCTGATCCCTTTCGCCCATACGCACTCAACAATGAAATGCCTTACCGGACGCGTTTCGCGTTCCGGTACCCCGTGGGAGCCGCACGAACGATCATCCGGGCATGATCACTAAAGTATTTTATAGGAAGTGTGCACGATGATTGGAACGGGGTACCGGCATCGCTGCGCGAGCCGGTAGGACATTTCATAGGAGGTGTGCACGATGATTGGAGCGGGGTACCGGCATCGCTGCGCGGACCGGTAGGACTTTTCATAGGAGGTTCGCACGATGATTTGAGCGGGGTACCGGCATCGCTGCGCGGACCGGT
>JANNAZ010000384.1:0-19463 GCA_031384895.1 Cyclobacteriaceae bacterium
ATTGGAAAATATCTATTTTGAAGGGCAGCACCAACTCCAGACAAGCAGCTGGGGGATTCCTGAACCAAAACAGGGAGTGCCAACACCCGACGAAAAAATCGACCTCGTTATAGTCCCCCTGCTGGCCGTCGACAAAGTAGGTCATCGGGTTGGGTATGGTCGCGGGTTTTACGATCGGCTGCTCAAGCGCTTGAGGCCGGATTGTCAAAAAATAGGCCTTTCCCTTTTTCCGGCAGTTGATCGAATTGAGGATATCGATGAATACGATGAGACACTTAATCAGTGTGTCACGCCAACCGGAATGATGCAATTCTAAAGTGACACAAACTGCCTAAGCCTCCTTAATAAAAGGGCAAGTTGCGCGCGTCATTTCCATTTTTCCGGGCGGGCCAGGCAGTGCTTCAACAAGCAAACCAACGGAAGCCAGGTCGCGCTTCACTTGTCCTTTCGCACAGTATGTGACTAACACTCCTCCCGGGGCCATGATTTCCTTGACCGCCTTGAGAATTTCTTTTGTCCACATTTCGGGCTGCTTGGATGGGGCGAACGCATCGTAATAGACGATATCAGCTGATGACAAAATTGGTTCGTTTAGAAAATCGCCATGACGCTTAAGAAGTGTAAAACCAGATTGAAGCAGCACCGGCTTATTCCAGGCAGCCTGATGAATATCATTGAATGAATTTATGTTGCCGAGAATTTCTGCGTAGTTTAACTCACTGACAATTTCTGCGGGTAATGGAAATTTCTCCCATGATTCGTAAACTACCTGAACGCCGTGCTGTACAGCATATAGAAGCGTAAGGAATGCGTTTAGCCCGGTGCCAAAGCCGACTTCAAGAATCCGGATCGGTTTACCCGGATATTTTTCCTCGTAGTACGCCAGTCCGTACTTTATGAAAACATGTCTTGACTCTTGTATCGCTCCATGCGTAGAGTGATACGTTTCCTGAAGTACCGTGTTCATAACAGAATGAGAACCGTCCTCTGTAGAGATCAGCTGAACGCTCATCGAATCTTGGAAATCAGCGCAACGGCGTATGCGTTGATTCCTTCCATGCGCCCGACATAGCCGAGCTTTTCATTCGTGGTGGCCTTGATGGATACATCCTCCTCCGCGATATTCATGAGCGGCGCCAAGACCTGCTTCATGGCTTCGATGTGCGGCCTGATCTTTGGGGCCTCGAGCGTAACGGTGCAATCCACGTTTTCAATTTTCCAACCCGTGGCGGTGACCATGCGTGTTACTTCCTTCAAGAAGTATTTGCTATCCATCCCTGCCCAGCGGGGATCCGTATTGGCGAAATGTGTTCCAATGTCGCCGAGGTTTGCAGCGCCAAGAATCGCATCGCAGATCGCATGAATCAGTACATCCGCATCAGAATGACCTACGGCGCCTTTCGTAGAGGGGAGTTTAATGCCACCCAGCCAAAGTTCACGCCCTTCCTCCAGGGGGTGAACGTCAAAACCGAGTCCAACACGTATTTTCATAGTATCTCAGGAAACTGCCCGGTAATATAAAACACTTGAGTTCTCTTCTCGCAAGATTTCCCTCGCTACCCGTTGGATGTCAGCCTTGGTTACCGCCTGAATACTCGCGGCTTCCCTATTTACATAGTTTGGATCACCTGACAAGGTAGCAAAAGCCAGGTTCATGGCCCGGTTCATCACTTCCACTTCGCCAAATTCGAGGGATGACTCCGATTGATTCTTTACTTTTCCTAACTCCTCATCGCTGATTGCGTCAGACACAACCGATTCAAGAATTTTATCCACTTCTTTCTCGGCATCGAGCAGCGAGATGCCCTTCTGAAGACGGCCACTGACGACCACCAGCCCCGGGTCCAACGAGCCCATGCCATAGGCGGATATCGAAGTGAAAATTTCTTTCTCTTTCACAAGTTCACGGAACAAGCGGCTGGATTCTCCTCTTCCAAGCACATCTGTAAGCAAGTCGACAGCGTAATAATCCGGGTGAAAGCGTCCCGGCATGTGGAAGGCCTTGTACAATGCATCAGCCGGAACCTTAGCCTCTATGGTCAGCGTCCGCTTGCTCAACTGCACGGGCTCCAAAGGAAGGATTCTCTTCTGTGGCTTCCCCGCGGGAATGGGAGCAAACCATTTTTCAGAAAGCGTCCTTACCTGTGTCTCCGTCACTTTTCCTGCAACCACAAGGATGGCATTGGACGGCAAATAAAAACGGTAAAAGAAATCACGGACATCATCTAACGAAGCCTGCTCGATGTGTGCCACTTCTTTTCCAATCGTTGCCCACTGATAGGGGTGCGTTGTGTAGACCAGGGGTCGAAGTTTGAGCCACACATCGCCATAAGGCTGGTTCAAATAGCGCTGTCGAAACTCTTCCACAACCACATTACGCTGTACGTTAAGAACTTCCGGATCAAACGAGAGGCTCAGCATGCGATCGCTTTCCAGCCAGAATCCAGTTTCCAGATTGGAAGCCGGCAACGTAAGATAGTAGTTAGTGATATCGGTGCTGGTGAATGCATTGTTCTCCCCACCAACAAGCTGCAGAGGCTCATCGTAGCTGGGTATATTTTTCGAACCACCAAACATCAGGTGTTCAAATAAGTGAGCGAACCCGGTCTTATCTGGCCGTTCATCCCGTGATCCTACATCATATAGAATATTCATGACCGCAATGTCAACAGTTGGATCCTCGTGAACGAGGACACGTAATCCGTTTTCCAGCGTGAATGACGAGAATGAAATCATATGCTAGTGGATAAGGTCACCGAGCACTTTCTTTACTTCTTGCGGCTGCAGGCGTGGACCCCATTGTTCTACCACGCGCGAAGAAGCAAGTGATGCCAATTTACCCGCCTCCGCGTAACTGTGCTGGTGCGTAATTCCATACAGGAAGGCTCCGGCAAACATATCTCCAGCGCCGTTAGAATCGACCGCCTTCACTTTGTAGGGTTCAATTTCGATGAACGTATCACCATCAAAAATCAATGCCCCGTTGGCACCCAGGGTGATGGCAAATCGCTTTGCGACTCCCTTGAGTTTTTCACGCGCATCAGAAATGAAATCCGTCCCGGTGAAAATCAGGGCCTCTTCCTCGTTACAAAAAAGCAGATCCACAGACGCTCCAACGATTTCCTCCATCTGTTTGGAAAAATACTTCGTCATACTTGGATCGCTAAAGGTCAAGGCTACGCTAATCTTGTTCCGCTCGGCAATTTTTTTTGCTTCCTTCATGGCTTCCAGCCCTTTGGGACTGGACACGAGGTAGCCCTCCAGATAAACATAGTTGGAGTTTCGGATGGCCGCTTCATCCAAATGCGCCGGAGACAGAAATGAACTAACACCCAGAAATGTGTTCATGGTACGCTGCGCATCTGGAGAGGTCATCACCAAGCACCGTCCACTGTGGCCAGGAGGACAGTCTGCATACTTGAGATTGGTTTGAACTCCATTGCGTTCCATATCCATCAAAAAGAAATGACCCAAATCATCATGGGCGACCAGGCAGGAATAATAACTTTTGCCTCCCAGTTGATTGATTGCAACCACCGTGTTGCCTGCCGATCCGCCTCCGGACATTTTGCTCCTCTTCATATCGATGACTTTCATCAACTCAATCTGGCGTTTTTCGTCAACAAGGGTCATGACGCCCTTCTCCACGTTGTTACGTTCGAAGAAGTCAATGTCTA
Organism: Cyclobacteriaceae bacterium; assembly: GCA_031384895.1. GTDB lineage: Bacteria > Bacteroidota > Bacteroidia > Cytophagales > Cyclobacteriaceae > ELB16-189. The sequence continues at coordinate 3,678 of JANNAZ010000384.1, forward strand.
CTTCGGTGACAATATCTACAATGGCGTTGCCTATACCGTAAACGTCGTATTTCATAGGGTAAGTTTAGTAGGGGGTAAAAATAGGCAAATGCTGACTTCAAGTGAATTGCTTGTTGTACCGGAGCAGGCTCCACCACAAGGGAGTTCCCATCACCAAATCATCAAATCACCAAATCACTATTTCCGCTCAATCTGCAACGTCATCTTATATTTTCTGGCTCGATCCGGGTAGTCCGTAATAAACCCATCCACCCCCATTCCTTTCAAGGCGAGCATTTCTCGTTCATCGTTTACCGTCCAGGGAATCAGCCGCATCTTTCGTTCACGGCAACTGCTAACCATTCCAGGTGTTACAAACTTTGAGTACGGGCTGTAGACGGAAGGCGTGAATTCCAGGTTTTTGAGGTTCGCATCCAGGCTCTTTCGATTTTCCACCAACGCGGCCAGCCGGATTTCCGGGTATGTGGTGTGCCAGTACTTGAGTATCCTAAAATCAAAGGATTGAATCACGACACGGTTCATGGGCAGATATTGGTCAATGAGTTCATATACAAGCTTGGAAAACTCATCCGGCTTAGGATGGAACTTGACATCTCCCTTCGGGTCGCTTTTAATTTCGATGTTATAGTCGACTTCGTATGTTGTGTGATTCTTGATGTGGTTCTCGATTGCGACAATCGCATCTTTCAAAAGAGGCTTGTAGGCTGCCATCCTTTCTTGTTCAGGAAAACGTTCGTTACCTTTTGATCCACAGTCCCACAGGCGGACCTGCTCGTATGTCATCGAGTACAGGGAGTATTTGATGGAGTCCTTCTTCGATATCATAGTGCCTTCCGGGTCCAAACAGATCTCTGGCGACATCCACGGCTCGTGTGAGATAACCACCTGCCGGTCGCGGGTGATGACTACATCCATTTCCAGGGTGGTAACGCCAGAGTCGAGGGCGGTAAGAAATGCGGGAATCGTATTTTCAGGCTTAAGCCCGCGGCAGCCGCGATGGCCCTGGACATCAAACTTTGGCAAATATACCTGGCCGATTACCTGACTTGAAATCATCATAGCGAGGATCCAAAAAGATCTTTTCATCCGGCTAAGATACGTTCTCTTTTCTGACGGGCTAGTCCTTATCCTTCCCGGTGAGGTAAGAAAAATGAATCGCGTGGTACAAACGCGCAAAGAGACTCGACTCGGAAACCTAGTGTTCTGTCGTCATTATGCGCATTCCTCCCTGGCGGCGGCCCCGGCCCCCTCCGCCCATGGGATTCAACTGCTTATTAAGCGCGTACGTGAAGGTGACCATGTAGTACCTTCCCAGGTTGTTGGTCGTTTCCTGCTGTAAATAATTGCTGGTTGCTGTTTGATTTACACTAAGGCTTTTGTCCAGCAGGTTAACCACTCCAAACTTTAGTTCACCAGCATTATTTTTGAGAACAAAGCGTGACACCGATAGATTTAATAACGGAATGGTTTGATCAAAATCCGTGGTCTGGCTGCGGTAATGATAGAAATCATAGCTCGTGTTGAACGAATAGTTTTTTAGAAAATTAATGTTGACCTCTGATGTATACGTCTCGTTCAGGTATTGCTGATTCTGCTTGGTGTTGAAACTGTATTCTGTGCGGTTCTGACTCAGCGTCGCACTCAATCCCAGGGTAAGCAATTCTTTCAAGGTATAATCATACCGGAACGTTCCGCCATACGTACGCTGGTCAGTACGATTCTCTTGAAGGTTGAGAAGGTTGATTGCACGTGTGTAGGTGAAGGAAGGCCCAATACTGAACCGGCTGTTGAACTTCCTTACCGGAAATCCAAAATTGAAATTGCCAGAAAGGCGCAGGTTGTCAGCCACATTCACGGGCACGGTGAGGCGAACAAGCGTTTGCGGGTTAACTGTTTGTGAATAGGCTATCGCATTGGTTGTATAGCTGGAATTTACGAAAGCAAAGAAACCGATGGATGAGGCCGGGTCAAATTGCGTGTAGCTCAGTCTGAACTGATGGGCAAACCCGGGGCGAAGAGCGGGGTTCCCAGTTGACAGGTTGAGCGGGTCACTGTTGTCAATCACCGGCTGCAGTTGCTGGATGGTGGGCTCCTGCATGGACGTCTCATAATCCAGGCGGAAGTGCTTGAAGGTGGAGAAATCATAGTTGAAGTGTGCCACCGGAAGAATGTTCTCAAATGTGCGGTCAATCGTGGTGTCCCGCAGGATCAGCTCGCCCTGAAGGCGTGTGTGCTGGTAGCTGGCGCCAATGGTAAAATTGAATTTCTGCCTGTTTACCCGCAGGTTTATTCCGGGGCGGTTATAGAAATAGTTGCTTTTGTACCGGTTGCTCAGTGTGTCATTATAAACTGGAACACCTCCAACAATATTGTTCACATCCCGAATTACATCATTCAGGTTGGTGCGAACGGCGTAGTTTACTTCCAGGTATTTTCTGTTTCCTAATGGCTCCGTGTATGAAAACTGTGCCCCATACGATTGGGCATCCGACTTTTGTGTATTCGTCTGTTCAATGACTTTCTTTTCAGGAACTGTTGTGTAAAATTCATTGGTTGACTGAAGGGTGCCATCGGAATTGCTTTGGCTTAGCCCCAGCGAAAGTGAAGTTGAAAACGTCCTGCCCTTTTTCGGAAACTTATGGCGATAGAGTAAGCTGGAATTCAGATTTGTAGACCTTCCCTTCGTATAGCTGTCCCGGAAGCTTTCATTTTGAAGAAGATCGTTGATGTTCATTGTCTGACTCTGGCTTAGCAGGGATTGTTCATTATTTCCCAGTGTCGCGCTGGCCATGAACTTAATTGAGTTGGATGAATCAATTTGCTGATCGATGGACAGATTCGCCCGGTGATTGTCGTTTTTGTTGAATTGCTTGCTTACCTGATTGAAATCGTAACTCCCATTCGGAAGGTAATTTATACGGTTGAGGATTTTACTAATGTCCTGAGTCAAGTTGCTGTAAAAATAACTTCCTCCGATCTTGGTTTTGGTTCCAATATCCTGGTTGGTGTTTAACCCACCGGCATAGTTCGTGAGGATACCGTTTTGTCTTCCGCCAAAATTCAGGGGTACGCCACTTTGATTGTTGCCATCCATTTGAATGGTCATACTTCCTCCGCCGCCACCCATCATTTGCTGAGACCCTCCGGAAAAATTCATATAGTCATCCATTGAAAATCCCTGTTCATTTATATTGTTGCCCAAGCCCAGGAAAGAAAGCTGATCGCCTTTCGAAAACTTGTTGACGCTTGCCTTCGCCTGAAACCGGTCTTCCGTTCCTGCACCAGCCAGCACGTTTCCAAAGGCACCTTGACGCTTTTCTTCTTTCAATTCCAGATTGATGGTTTTCTCCCGCTGACCATCCTCAATTCCGGTGAAAACCGACTGGTCCGACTTTTTGTCAAATACCTGGACCTTATCAATGGCATCGGCGGGTAAGTTTCGAGTGGCCAACTTGGGATCACGACCGAAAAATTCACGACCGTCGACCATCACCCGTTGGACTTGCTCGCCCTGGGCCTTGATAGATCCGTCCGTCTCCACTTCAATGCCTGGCATTTTCTTAAGCAGGTCTTCCACATTTGCATTGGCCTTCGTCTTGAATGAGTCGGCGTTGAATTCGATCGTATCCCGCTTCACCGTGACTGGGGCTTTTTCGCCTGTAATTACCAGTTCATCCAACTCGCTGGAAGCCGGCAACAATTTCAACCTACCCAGTTCGATGATGGGAGTCGAAAAATCAGAAGACTTGAGGTTACGCAATACTGATGCAAATCCAACAAATGTGATCTTCAGCTGATAGTCTCCCCGGCTGATGTTCTTCAGTTCAAATGCTCCTTGCTTGTCCGTTGAGCTAAAGCTGACCAGAGATGAATCCTTCGCCAACAGCAACATCACCGTTGCCGACGGCATGGAACTGTTCAGGGAGTCTGTCGCTTGTCCCTTTATCGAAAATTTCTGCGCAGTGGCTGTTAGGCTGGCCAGAGAAAAAATGATTAGGAGTATTTTTTTGGTCATGGCAAGTCTGTTACCCGAAAGAAAATGGAAATAAAGATTCGTTGATATGCTGATTTTAAAGGCTAGTTGCGGATGATCATCCGTCCATTTCCTCCACCCATTTGCTTCATGGTGTCATCTACAATCTTGCGGTACTCGGCCTGCGTTACCTTCTGACCGCTGCTGGGGATTTTCATTTCGCTTTTCTTCAAGGGGCGCATCTCAATTGTCCGGACAACGATAACGCGTTCTCCGTTGTTAATATCAACAGCCAACACGGTGCCAGGGAGAGTGCCAAACTGATCGGGGCCCAGCATAGGCCGTAGCTTGTCGGTGTACCAGGCCGTGACTTCCTGTTTTCGGTCGGGTTGACGCTCATCAATGTAGTAAGCCATCTTGCACGGGTAGCCCTGAATATCTTTCGTTTCTGTGCTCAGTTTCCATGGAGAAATCTTCAGGGTGTCTTCAATCAAGTATTCTTTGCCCATGAATTCGCGCTTGGAAATCGCAGTCGTTGAGCCCGGGTTGACATAGACTTCATCGTTGGGCTGCATCATCCGAATACGCATCCCGCCACCTCCATTCCCGTGGGAAACCATGTCTTCCTCTTCATCTTCAATGACGGGTTTATACATTGACTCTTCCGTATTGAAAAACAACTGCTGTTTCGTGGTTCGGAACTCTGGAATCATTGCTTTTCGAGACTCCTGTCCGGGAGGAATGCGCCGGTGCAGGTTCACTTTCATTTCATAGGTGATGACACCCTCGCTAGACTGTGCAAATACAACCTGGGCAGCGGCAATAGACACCAATATCCCGATGATGACGAGAATACTTTTCATGACTTTGTGGGTTAACATGGTAGCAATACAATCTGATGTAAATCTACGGGTATAGATATCGAACACGGGTTAATAGTTCTATATGAAAGGTTAATTAAGGTTAAACCGGGAACGGCTTCTTCCGAAACCCGTTACTTTTGTCGTACCCAAAGCAGGTGAAACAGCCCAAGAACTACCTTACCCTTATCCTGATGAGCAGCAGCATGATGCTGCTGGTCGCGTTGCAAGCCTTTTGGCTAAACAATTCCTATGAAAAGGCCGGTGGAGATCTTCGCGGTGAATCCAGCAGGCTCTTGCGCGAAGCAGTTCTCGCCGTGCGCGATTCTTCATTGCTTAAGAATATTGAAGCGGTTCCTGCGGATAGTGCGAACGGGGGCAGCGCTGTAATCACTGAACTCTATGATAGTGCATTGACCACACACAGACGGCATCCTGATTTTCGTTCGGATGGCCAGGTGCAGGTATTTGTTGCTTCGAAGCCTGGATCTGATTCCGCTAGGCTGCTGCTGAGATCCATTGCCTCACGAGTACATGATGGAAAAATCAGAGGTAATTCCAGATTCACGATTCGGTTTGGCAATGATTCCTTGAACACGGACAGTATTAAGGCAAATTTCAGTCGTGCATTGGCAAGGGCTGGCAAGGCGTTGCCCTTTGAACTTCAGAAAATGAATGGCCTGCCACCATATCCACGCACAGGCAGAACGCCTTCTGGGGTGGATCGAATGGTGTTTGGTGAAGGTTCTGAACAGCATGATCGTCGCGGCAAGTTTCTCGATAGTGAGTTTCACACAGAGTGGGTACGGGTGGATCCGGTATCGCGATATTCCGCAACCCTTTTCAACGTGCGCCCCCTGTTGTTGAAAGAAATTACCCCGCAAATTCTTTTTGGATGCTTCCTGACCATCCTTACGCTGATCTCGTTCATGGTTATGTATCGCAGCATCCGATCACAGCAACGACTGATGGCCATCAAAAATGATTTTATCAGCAACATCACACACGAACTAAAGACTCCGATCGCCACAGTCAGCGTGGCACTGGAAGCCCTCAAGAGTTTTCGAGGCATTGACAACCCCACCCGTGCGGCGGAATATCTGGATATCGCGCAACTGGAAATTGGACGTCTCTCCCTATTGACAGATAAGGTGCTTTCAACCTCGCTGTTTGACGAACGGGGCATCACCCTAGAACTTGAACCAGTGGACATGGAGCAGACAGTTTCCGGAATTTTGAATTCCATGAAGTTGGTGGCTGAAAAATTAGGCGCGAAGGTCTCTTTCGAAAAGAGTGGAGATGATTTTGTGGTTGACGGAAGCGCGCTCCACCTAACCAACGTAGTCCACAATCTGCTCGACAACGCATTTAAGTACAGCCCTACTGGTCCGGTTGTCACCCTCCATTTGAAGAATCTTGGAAATTCGGTTCTGTTAGCCATCTCCGACAAGGGCCTCGGAATTCCCCCTCAATATCAGAGCAAGGTGTTTGAACGCTTCTTCAGGATGCCAACCGGCGACGTTCACAATATCAAGGGCTATGGCTTGGGATTGAGCTATGTAGACCAGGTGGTGAGAAAACACGGTGGCTCAATCACCCTAACAAGTTCTCCTGGCGAGGGGAGCACATTCAATGTATTGCTTCCCAAACGTCATACCTGATGGCTGCGATCCGTATTCTCTATGTTGAGGACGAGCCCTTTCTTGGGCGTATCGTAAAAGAAAGCCTGGAAAGCAGAGACTTTGTTGTTCATATGGTCAGCGACGGCAAAGATGCTGTTGATGTCTTCAAAACTATTTCGCCGCTAATCTGTGTGCTCGACGTCATGTTGCCCAACAAGGACGGCTATTCAATCGCAAAGGAGATTCGTAATCTTGATCCGGCCGTACCCATTATTTTTGTTACCGCGAAGACACAAACCGAAGATGTCATCAAGGGATTTGAGATTGGGGGCAATGATTACTTGCGCAAGCCTTTCAGTATGGAAGAGTTAATCGTACGTATCAATAACCTGCTCCGGCTTTCCAAGAAGGACAGCACGAATCCTCAGCATGTATCGATTGGAAAGTATGAATTCCATCCCAACCGTTATGAATTGAAATTGGGAGTTGCTGTGAGGAAACTCTCCCACCGCGAGGCGGTCCTGTTGACAATTCTTGCTGAAAACAAGAACGTTATTGTTCAGCGCAAGGATGTCCTCATGCGTGTATGGGGGGATGATTCCTTTTTTAATTCCCGTAACCTCGATGTCTACATTACCAAACTCCGGGAGTTTCTCCGGGAAGATCCGGGAGTTGAAATCGTAACCATCAAAGGAGTTGGTTATCGGTTTGTTGTAAGCTAAAAAAGAAAATGGGACTCCTTGTCCCTAATCTAGTCGCTACACCAAGCGGGCTTGAACCCCTCAAACTTGAAATAGCTAACCACTATGTGGGTATTACAGGATTCGAACCTGTGACCCCTACCCTGTCAAGGTAGTGCTCTAAACCAGCTGAGCTAAATACCCAATCCTACGACCGCTAAACGAAGTGCAAAACTAGCCCAAAGTTGAAATATTCAGTCCAGGCCAGTCATGTTTTTGTTACTTTAGATCACAAAATCAGCTGTCTATGACCCCCATTCTCCGCCTTGTCTTCCTTGCGCTACTCATCAGTTCGTCCCTCCGGTTGTCTGCTCAGAATCTCAAGTCGGGTGGGCCGCTGAAACCCGAACAAGCAATTATGGACATCCGCCACTACACGATTGCATTGGATGTTGATCCGGCGAACAAAAGCATTGGCGGGTACACCGAGATCGATCTTATCCTGTCGCAAGCAACCAATCTGCTTCTATTTGACTTCTGGCATGGCCTTACCGTTAGCCAGGTGTTGGTCAATGGCAAAAAGGAATCCTTCAAGCATGGCGACGATGACCTCATTCGCATTGACAAGTCTATTGCGGCGGGACGTGCAACAGTGAAGATCAGTTATTCTGGTAAGCCTGCAATTGCTGACCGCGCGCCCTGGACCGGGGGATTCCAGTTTGAGAAAGACAGCAAGGGAAATCCCTGGATTGCGATTACCTGCCAGGGTGAAGGAGGGAAGATCTACTTTCCCTGCAAGGATCATCCGAGCGATGAGCCAAACGAAGGGGCTGATCTATTCATCACCGTGCCAAAAGGCCTGACTGCTGCGGGGCCCGGACTTCTGATAAAGACGACTACAAAAAAAGATAAGTCGACCTTTCATTGGAAGACCAACTACACCATCAGCAATTATTGTCTCGTTTTCAACATCGGAAAATATCAAAAAGTGAGCCGAACCTACACTACGGTGAATGGCAAAAAGGTGCCCATGGACTATTATGTCCTGGAAGAGAATGCGGGCAAGGCGATGCATGAATTGGAAATGCTGGAGCGGACCTGCCGGATTCTTGAAAAATACTTTGGTGAATATCCATGGGCGAATGAAAAAATTGGCCTGTGCGAAACTCCTCACCTAGGGATGGAGCACCAAACGCTCATCGCGTATGGAAATCAATACCGGTACACCCAAGTAGGTGGTCAGGATTTCGATTGGCTCTTGAATCATGAATTCGGCCACGAATGGTGGGCTAACAAAGTGACTAATTCAGACTGGGCTCACATGTGGATTCAGGAGGGTATCTGCAGTTTCGGTGATGCGCTCTATATCCGGGACATGGAAGGTGAAGAGGCCTATCTACAGCGCATGGCATCTACCGCACTTAAGACTGGAAATAAAATTCCAATTGTTCAAGGCGAAGCGATTGAATCAGATCAGGCCTATCATGGAGATATTTATGGAAAGGGTGCCTTCTTCATGCATACCCTCCGTTTTGTGATTGGTGACGGAATCTTCTTTCCAACGTTGAAACGACTGGCCACGGATCCAAAATATACATACGACAATACCGTCACCACCGATGATGTGGAGAAGCTCTTCAGCGCAGCCTCGGGCAGGGATCTTAAGCCGCTATTTGATCTATTCCTTCGTACACCCAACAAGTTGGATATCTCTGTGAAGCAAAAAGAGTTAACCACGTACTCCATTAGTTTAAACAACCTGGATATGTCAATCCCTGTCGACATCCTGACAAATGAGGGGACAAAGCGATTGACGATCGGGAAAGCTCCGTTGGAGTTTACCAGTACCACACCGCCAGTAATCGATCCGAAAGTGTACTACCTTAAACGTGTGATTATTGAGTGACCTACCCTTGAAAGTTTATCTTCTTGTGTGACCCGTCGCAAAAAGGCTTGTTGCCCGAAGCGCCACACCGGCAGAAAGCTGTAATGTTCTCCTTGCGAGTGACCGCCCCAGAGGAATCTTTTATTGAGATTGTCCCGTGCACCATCAGCGGGCCGTTCGGAGCCGGTTCTACAAGAATTTCGGAAACTGTTTTTTCGTGTTGCGGTTCTTCGTCGTTCATAAAATAACTAAGTGCGCCTGAAGGACACTTTTTTATCTGTGCTACAATCTGATCAGTCGTTGCATGCTGTGGAGTAATCCATGGAAGTTCCTGTGGGTGAAATACATCTCCCAGGCCACTGAAACAATTCCGAGAATGAATACATAGCGCTGGCTTCCATACAATGGTCATTTCGCCGTTGGAGTAATTCTTGGTTATGTCTTTCATGCGACTGTGGGGTTCGTTAACGAAAGCTGTGTGTTGATTTCAATGGGATTGGTAAGCGCCTTGTGAACCGGGCACAGCTTGGCAATTTGAAGCATCCTTGCCCTTTGCTCCTCGGTGAGACTGCCGGTGATTTCAATTTCGGTAGTGTATGTAGTCTTCTGATCAAACGCGCCGTTGGAAACATTCACACGAATCTGCGCAATATCAAAGTTTTTCCGGTTGGCATACATTCGAAGCGTAATCGCTGTGCACGATGCTAGCGCCATGCGGACAAAGTCGCCGGGGCGCGGCCCAAGGTCTTTGCCACCCACATCAACAGGCTCATCAGCGATGAGTTCGTGTCCTCGAGCCTGAAGTGTTGTTTGGTAAAGATCCCTGCCAATCGTTGCCGTTGCTATTTGTATTTCCGTTGACTCCATATTTGCTAAAAGGGTTGGTTCATGACAAACTCCGAACGGGGTCGCCTGCTGCGTGGCGCAAGCTCCCGTTCCCTTAAATTTTCAGGAAGGTTGTCTGGAATTCCCGGAAATCCAACAGCCATGACAACAACCGGATCAAAGACAGGTGGAATATTCAGGCTGATTCTGAGTGTCTCGCGATTGTAGCCACCCATCTGGTGAACATTGAGTCCAAGCGCAGTAGCCTGAAGCGACAAGAATGCAGTGGCGCTTCCTAAATCGTAACCTGCGGTCGGATTAGGCCGGTCGTTCCGTGTGAACGTATTACGTGCCATACTCACGACAAGAAGCGGCGCATCCTTCGCCCAAATTTTGTTTGAGTCAACCAGGGAGTCAAAAATTTTTGACCAAAGCGCCGGTTGATCCTTGGTCGCATAAAGAAACCGCCAAGGTTGCTCATTCATGCTGGAAGGTGCCCATCGCGCGGCCTCAAACAAGGTTTCAATCTGCACGCTCGACAACCCAGTGGGTGCGTAAGACCTAAGGCTTCGTCGGCTCGCGATAATATCGAGGATATCCTTTTCTATTGTTGTGGATTCGGCGGTCAGGGTCATGATAAATACATTTTCGTTTAGCGTTTCACCTCAAAATTTAACTTGATCGTTCACTGAGTCCATCAAACTTTCGACTTTAGACCGTTGACATTAGGCTCTTAGATCAAAAACTCATTTGCTCGCTTAATAACAAAACTCAAGCTAAACGGTTCACCTGGACCACTTCGGTATCCCCCAAATAGCCAATATGCCTGAAAAAGCGTGCATCGGACCTACCAAGAGCGGGAATGTGTTGTCCGTAACTGTCCCATCAGGCAACTGCGGCGTGTTGAATACCGGGAAGAAACTGAAAAGAAGAAATGCGATACCAAGGACAGTAAATACCAAAGCCCCTTTTGGAACAAAGCGGACCAAAACAAAGTAAATGACTGCGCCGAAGAGGACGGGAACAAAAGATGAAATCGTTACCATTATCGCAAAGGCAGGTGGGATGGTCACGCCCAATCCGGCGGCGATAAGGCTCCAAATGTTGTTCAGGCCTGCGCCGATAAATCCTGCGATAAGTCCGGCTTTCAATACCGGTAAAAAACTGATGTTCTTTGCTTCCATGATTTGTTGTTTAGGCTATCTATAATTGCTTTTGGCTTTTCTAATCTTCAATCAACACGCCCATTTTTCCCATCTGGTAGTCCCGCATCGCTTCCAGGATTTCAGTTTGCGTATTCATTACGAATGGACCGTGGGATACGACTTCTTCATTCAACGGTACACCACTCAGAAGCAGCACCCGTGTCGGCTCCAGAGCCAAGGCTGAAATTCCTTCACCATCCTTGTTAAAATGTATAAGGTGGAGGCCCTCCACCAGACCAAAGCCATCGACGGAAAGTTTTCCATCGAGCAGGTACATTAAGACATTGTGATTCTCGGGAAAGGGAATAGCTATTTTCCCACCCTCTTCGAACTGTAACGTTGCCGCATTCACTTCCGTAGCTGAAGGAATGGAGCCGTGGACGCCCAGAAGTTTACCAGCAAATACTTTCAGCTCAACCTTGTTGCTGTCCAATTTCGTATGAGGTACATCCGCAGCGCTCAACGGAAAATATAGCGGCTGATCCATCTTCTTGCTGGCCGGCACGTTAATCCACAGTTGGATGATTTCCTGACGTCCACCGATTTCGTGAATATCGTCAGTCGGGCGCTCGCTGTGTATAATGCCCCGCCCGGCATTTATCCATTGCGCCCCACCCGCATATATTTTGCTGTTATTCCCCCGACTATCGCGATGATGTACCCCACCCTTGAAAATGAACGTAACTGGTGAAAATCCGCGATGGGGATGAGGACCCACCCCGCCATGTTTGGGTTCAATCGTCTTCGGTACGTTGATATCGGCATGATGCAGCAACAAGAATGGATCAACCTGGCCCACCTGTTGCGTCGGCAATGGCTGACGAATAGGCATTCCACCCATATCAACCTGATGTGCGTATAGTAAGCGGGCTACGGTTCTGTTTTTCATAGGTATGACCTGGGTCTGTTTCATTGTTCATGCATTCATAGGTATTTCCATAATCAGCACTTCTGCATCGCTGTCCGCGTGTAATGTAATTTTGCCTGTGCCCGAGATTCCCATTCCATCGCGCCGACTTAGGGATTGGTCTGCCGTGGTGAGTTTACCATCAATTATGAAAAGATACACGCCACTGTCCGGCTTATGGAATGAATACTCAACCTCGGATCCCTTGGTGATATTTGTCAGACTGAACCAGGCATCCTGATTTATCCAAAGGGCCCCACCTTCCTTTTGAGGAGAGACTACGGTCTGCAGCGTATTTATTCTTTCATTCTTTTCGAACACCCGCTGTTCATAACGCGGTTGAATATTCCGCTCTTTCGGGAAGACCCAAATCTGAAGGAAATTTACTTCATCAGCGGATGAAGCATTCTTTTCGCTGTGCGCGATCCCCGAGCCGGCACTCATGATCTGCACTTCGCCTGATTTGATGATCGCATGTCCGCCTGTATTGTCGCGATGCTCCAGCGCACCCTTTAAGGGGATTGAAATAATCTCCATGTTATCGTGGGGATGCTGACTAAACCCCATTCCTCCCTCAACGATGTCATCGTTGAGCACGCGTAGCAACCCAAAGTGCATGCGGGACGGATCATGGTATCCAGCAAAGCTGAAAGTATGGTGAGAATCCAACCATCCGTGATTCGCGTGGCCTCGTGTCTCCGCTTTATGAAGCACTGTTTTCATGGCTATTTGACTGTTTCGAGCTATAAAGTTACATACAATTATTGTATATACAACTATTGAGAAGCAAAGGTTCCCTGCCGAGGTACTGCCTTTTGCCATTTCAATAGTCATGATGGCCGTCGCGACGACAATCGGCGTGCAGATGAACCGCGTCATCAGGGAAAATCCGGCCCAAACGCTCCGGAGTGACTAGTCGCTCTTACTATCTTTGTTTATGATCAATCTATCAACTCGGATCAAGAAGTTTGGAAAGCTGGGTGAGAAAACCGGCTGGACGTATATAGAAATCTCGGCTGCCCAAGGGCAGAAACTGAACCCGGGAAAGAAAGTAGGCTACCGCGTCAAGGGAATGCTTGACCAACATCCGATCCAGCGCGTTGCCCTCCTGCCGATGGGCAAAGGTCAGTTCATCCTGCCGCTCAATGCCCGGATGAGGAAGGCCATTGGTAAGGGCATGGGCGATGTCCTCTCCGTGCAGTTGGAGGTTGACGAGCGTAACATTCCTCCTTCCTCCGATTTCATGAAGTGCCTCAAGGACGATTCGCGCGCCATGACGCATTTCAAAACACTCTCGGGTTCCCATCAGCGGTATTTCAGCAAATGGATTGAGGAGGCAAAGACAATCGGAACAAAAGCCAAACGCATCACGATGGCGGTCATCGCATTGGGGTCAGGTCAGGGGTACCCGGAAATGATGCGGGCCAATAAGAAATCCAGTATTTAGGCTCCTCACGAACCCATTTTACATTTCATACAACGACGAAACCGAATGCAACACGGAATGACCCTGCAAACGCCCTAAGAAGATTTTACTAGCTACTCCGACGCTCCCTTCTTATCTTTGCCTCGTCAGCCAATTTTCTACCTTATTTGGCATAACCTGCAGATACCATGCGGGGTGACACATTGGCTTAACGAGGTAAGCTTCCACCTAAATGGCCTGAAATGGCCTTCAAAATTCAGTTTATATGAAAATCTCAGATTTCGTTGAAGTAAAAGACGCGAGTATCTCTTCACGCTACAAGAATACCAAAGTGGCCGTGGGCGACTTTGTCGAAGACTATATTAATGGAAAAGTCAATATCAATATTGATTTCCTGGAGATGTTCAAACACAAAGACGACATCCTCACTTACAACTTTGTTGGCCACCATTGGAAATTCCTTATCTCCCGGTTCGTTCCGGAGGTGTTGAGTCATTCCCAAAAACAGGATGAACGCATTGTCCGTAGTCACTACGACAATAAGAACGACTTGTTCAACTGGTTTCTGGGACCAAAAATGGTTTATACCAGCTGCTATTTCCTATCGGGTGATGAATCGCTGGAAGACGCGCAGGAAAACAAGATGAATCTGATTGGACAGAAACTGCAACTGAAGCCTGGCCAAACCTTGTTGGACATCGGTTGCGGATGGGGAACGTTTGTTACCCACATGGCAGAACACTTTGGCGTTGACGCCACAGGCGTAACCATTGCAGAGGCAGGCGCCGAATGGGCAACGAAACAGATCCAGAATCATGGCGTGGCAGATCGTGCGCGTATCCTGAGAATGGATTACCGCGATATTCCAAAAGACAAGAAATATGACATCGTGTCCTGTATTGAAATGGCAGAACATGTTGGGGTAAAGAATTTTAGAAAGTTCATGGACCAGATCTACAACCTGCTGGAAGATGATGGACTATTCTATCTTCAGATTGCCGGCTTGCGTGAACGCGACAGCTTGTTCACGGGACCAATTCATGAAGATTTAGTCTGGGGATTGTTCATGAATGAATACATCTTCTCTGGTGCCGATGCGAGCATGCCCATCAATTGGGATCTTAAGCATATTGAGCGCGCCGGATTCGAAGTTCATAGCGTTGAAAACATTGGTATTCATTATTCCAAAACCATTGAGTACTGGTACAAGAACTGGATGAGCAACAAGAGCAAGGTGATTGAGAAGTACGGTGAGCGCACTTTCCGTATTTATGAAATATTCCTTGGCTGGTCCATCTACATTACACGCCAGGGAAGTTCCACCGCCTATCAAGTGGTTTGCCGGAAGAACTTGAACAACTATAACCGCAAGCGGTTCATCGGCGCAAAAGCGTTTGGCGAAAAATACGAGTTTGCTAAAGGAGAATTAGTGTAGTCAGGAATAAACCCAGGCTTTAACCCCGAAGTTTGTCCAGGATCTTGTTGAGTTCCTGTGCCTCGGCTTTCGAGATGTTCTTTAGTGAAGTTGTCCAGCCACTTGACTCCTTGTCAATGGATTCAAGTAGTTTCAGTCCGCGAGAAGTGATTTTAATATCAACCTGTCGCCGGTTGCCCTCGCATACGGTACGCTCAAGGAAGCCCTTCTGACGAAGTTTTTCTACCAGGCGTGTGGCATTGCTGTTCTTGTCAATCATCCGGCACGTAATGTCAGCTAGCATAAGCGCCTTCGGGTGACTACCCCGAAGAATTCGCAAAACGTTGAACTGCTCCGGTGTTATGCCAAAGGGTTTGAGTCGCAGCGCATTGAGGTTGTACAGCCAACTGCTGGTAAACAGGATGTTTAAGGCCGTTTTGTGAAATTCGTTTTCGAATTTTTCCTGTCGGATATCTTGCTCCAAAGCCATGAAGCAAATGTAGAAACTATTGTTGTCTATACAACAAAGATCAGAGTCGGCCGCGTCGCGTTAATTGAATAGATTTATAGGCGCAATTGATGAAAAAATAAGTAAAGGTCAGGATGAAATCTGTCGCCATAGTCCTCTTTGATCAGGTCGAAGTCTTGGATTTTGCCGGACCTTTTGAGGTTTTTTCGGTTACAGGGTTGAGGAAATCCGGAGAACCCTACGAGGTATTCACGGTGGCTGAGAAAGAAACGATCAGCGCACGCAATCACCTCATTATAAAGCCTACCTATACATTCGAAAACTGTCCTCCGTGCAATCTGTTTCTGATTCCTGGCGGAGGTGGCTTTAACCCGAATGGAAGTCCCTTTGGCAGCCGGCTGGAGATGGACAACCCTGTGATGCTCGGCTGGGTAAGGGAACGAGCCAAGACCGCGGAGCATGTTCTCTCCGTTTGCACGGGTGCCTTGATACTTGCGAAAGCGGGGCTTCTTGAAGATCT
>JANNAZ010000033.1:0-4177 GCA_031384895.1 Cyclobacteriaceae bacterium
TGCTTGGGGTCCATGTTGGCGTGAATCTTAAAAACAAAACCAGTGAATTTGCCTTCTTCCGGGGCTACCACGCGAACCGTTGTCTCTCTGGGGCGTGGCACAGGCGCTATCGTTATAAACGTATCCAGGAGTTCTTTCACACCGAAGTTATTGACAGCGCTCCCAAAAAATACGGGTGCAACATGACCAGCAGCGTAATCCTCCACAGAAAAACTGGGATAGACTCCCTCGATAAGTTCAACGTCAGCACGCAATTGTCTGGCATTATTCTCGCCGACGAGGTCCTCCAATTCCTGACTGTGAATATCAGAAATTTCCAATCCCTCCTGCACGACTGTCTTACTGGCTGTGAACAGGTGTAGGCTCTTGTTGTAGAGACTATACACACCCTTAAATGCTTTGCCCATGCTGATGGGCCAGCTAAGGGGCCGAACCTTAATGCCGAGTTTCTCCTCGATTTCGTCTAGCAGGTCAAACGGATCGCGTCCCTCCCGGTCCAGTTTGTTAATGAAGCAAATCACCGGTGTGCTCCGCATCCGGCAAACCTCCATCAATTTCTCAGTCTGAATCTCAACGCCCTTCACGCAGTCGATAACCATAATGACGGAATCAACGGCTGTAAGCGTCCGGTACGTATCTTCCGCAAAGTCCTGGTGACCGGGGGTATCGAGCAAGTTGATCTTCACACCCTTATAGGTAAATCCCATAACCGAAGTGGCTACTGAGATTCCGCGCTGCTTTTCAATTTCCATCCAATCGCTTCGGGCGTGGTCTTTGATTTTGCTCGACTTGACTGCGCCAGCCTTCTGAATGGCGCCTCCGAAAAGCAGCAATTTCTCCGTAAGCGTAGTTTTCCCTGCATCCGGGTGACTGATAATTCCGAATGTCCTGCGTCGGGCAATTTCCTGTTCGATGATCATGATGGAAACAAAGGGCGCAAATCTAAAGATTCGCGCGGGAATAAATCAGGGAATTTATCCGGAGCGAAAAGGACTCAGATTTCCATCCCAAATGTATCGACCTGAACATCATCAAGCCCCTGCTGATCAAACGGGTTTTCCATCTGATCCTGCACGTTATATAGCGAAACCAGAATAAAGCCGGTGACGCAACTCAGCGCATATACTACCCAGTCAGGCGAATCATGGTCCAGGCGGTGAAGCAGTGCCGGGGAGTAGATAAATGGGAACACATAAATGAAGATCTGGCAGTACGCCCGCAGGCTCACAGGTGTGTGGTGAGTATAAATCGCAATGGTATTTTCAACACTCGAATGAACATCCTTCATGAACCGCAGAATCTTAAACGCTTCGGAAGAACCAATTTCTTCTTTTTGTGTCATGAGAAATTCGGAGATACCGCGTAGCCTTTTCCGCAAGTCCGCCTGGTCGTTGGTGCCCGCCCCCAGGTAGGCAATCATGGCATCTGATACGCCGTGGAGCTGCGCGCTGATTGCAACCATTTTGTCTTCGGGCAATTTCTTGCATCGCTCGAAGCACCGGTGCACAATCAGCAGGGAGGCCTTGAAGCGGCTAAGGTGGTCCAATGCCTTTTCCCGCCTCCGAAAAGCTGCCCGAATAGTGAAAACAAGAGGAAAAATGATGGCAATGCTAATGATGGTCAGATCAAAAGCGTACCTGATATCGTACTGAATGACACAAAAAGAAGTGGTCAGACAGATGATTAAGACCACAAAAGTCCTGATATTTATAATCTGTAAGTATCTCGTCATATGTTTTATCTTGCTTGTAAATCTAATCGCATATCTATGAAAAATCTATTTCGTATTGCACTTCTTGCCCTGCTATCCCTTCCCCTAAGTGCCCAACAGGATAAAGATAAGGATAAAGATAAGGATAAAGATAAAGATAAAGATAAGGACAGTGCCAAGGACAGGGTCGTCACGGCGCTCTTCCAGGATCAGCAGGTGCTTGAGCTCAAACTGACTACCTCAATCAAAGATATTAAAAAGAAAACGAACGATTCAACTTATCTCCCAGCCCATCTTTATGTGAAGAATGCCTCAGGTGGATGGGATTCCATAAAGATTGAGATTCGGGCCCGCGGTATCTTCCGTAGAAAGAACTGCTACTTCTCCCCCATACGGATCAAGGTTAAGAAAGAAGATTCAAAAGGCACCATCCTCGATGGGAACAAGAGTCTCAAGCTGGTTATGCCTTGCGAGAATAGCAGCGATAAAAATGAGCTCGTGATGAAAGAATATATCTGCTATAAAATGTATGAACAGGTTACTCCATATCGCTTCAGTACCCGCCTGGTTAACCTGGAATTCATTGAAAAGGATGGAAAGAAGTCCAAGACGCATCAACTTACTACGTTCCTCATTGAGGATGATGACCTGGCCGCGAAACGGTTTAACGCCAAGATCATGGAGAACCTCAATCTTCACCCGTTGCGGCTGAACGACACCAGCTCCTTGAAGCATGACATGTTTCAATACATGATCAGCAACCTGGACTGGTCGACAACATTTAATCACAACGCCAAGGTTATGCTTCAACCCGTCAACCGGTACATCCCAATCGCTTACGACTTTGATATGTCTGGCTTTGTGAATCCTCCCTATGGTGTAGCCAATGCTGAACTCGGGCAGGAAGATATACGCGACCGCATTTACCGGGGATTCTGCAGGCCCGAACCAGTAGTTCAAGCGGTGCGCAAACATTACTTGTCAGTTGAGCCCCAGGTCATGGGCACCCTCGCCCAATACGAAAAGAGTTTTGTCCCCCGCGACTACACAACCATGAAGAAGTACGTAGAGGATTTCTATGCCATTTTCAAAGACGACGCCACTTTCAAGAAGCGAATCGTAGAGGGCTGCCGTAGGAAGTAGCCCTTGGCTTAGGCCATCAACGAATTGGATCAGTCTTATGAACAACATACACTGATCCTTTTTCCCTAAATGCCTCGTTTGAGGACCATTTCAGTCAGTTTTGGTAGCCCAAAAAGCACCAAAACGAGCCATTCCTGCCACTCTGTCACTTAACTCCCGAATTGCCCCCTTGGCATAATCCTTGACCTTAGCCCGTGGGTTAAAGACACTAACAACGACTATGGGAAAGATTATAGGAATAGACTTGGGAACGACCAACTCGTGTGTTGCCGTTATGGAAGGCAGCGAACCAGTGGTTATTGCAAATAGCGAAGGCCGCAGGACAACACCGTCCATCGTTGGCTTCCTGGATAACGGGAAGGGCGAACGGAAGGTTGGAGATCCAGCCAAGCGTCAAGCGATCACCAATCCAAAGAATACGGTTCAATCGATCAAGCGCTTCATGGGCAAGAAGTTCAAGGAAGTGAGTAGCGAAATGAAGATGGTGAGCTACGCAGTAGAAAGCGGCAGTAACGATACGGTTCGTGTACGCATCGGAGACCGGATGTACACCCCACAAGAAATCTCGGCCATGATTCTTCAGAAGATGAAGTCTACTGCGGAGGATTACCTTGGCACAACTATTACCGAAGCAGTCATTACCGTTCCTGCCTATTTTAACGATGCAGAACGACAGGCCACCAAAGAAGCTGGACAAATTGCCGGCCTTGACGTGAAGCGCATCATCAATGAGCCCACAGCAGCCGCATTGGCCTATGGCCTAGACAAGAAGAACAAAGACATGAAGATCGCCGTCTATGACCTGGGTGGCGGTACGTTCGATATTTCCATTCTGGAATTGGGTGATGGAGTGTTCGAAGTAAAATCCACCAACGGTGACGTGCACCTGGGTGGTGATGACTTTGATGCGCGGATTATGAACTGGCTTGCAGACGAATTCAAAAGTGATAAGAACATCGATCTCCGCAAGGACCCGATGGCGCTTCAACGTTTGAAAGAGGCTTCCGAAAAAGCGAAAATTGAACTCTCCAGCTCAAACGAGACCGAAATCAACCTTCCTTACGTCACCTCCGTGGACGGCGTACCGGAACACCTGGTGAGAAAACTGAGCCGCGCGAAATTCGAGCAACTCTGTGATGACCTAATCAAGCGCACGCTGGAGCCTTGCAAGAAAGCTGTTGCAGACTCCGGAGTTTCTGTTGCTGACATCGATGAAATAATCCTTGTGGGCGGATCAACACGCATTCCGCGAATTGTTGAAGAAGTGGAAAAATTCTTCGGTAAGAAGCCATCGAAAGGCGTTAACCCGGATGAAGTGGTTGC
>JANNAZ010000067.1:0-3544 GCA_031384895.1 Cyclobacteriaceae bacterium
TGCATATCGCGCATCTGCAGCCGGGGGCGGATACGATACGCTTACAGTGGCCATGGATCAACTGTATAATCAATTCAATTACGGAGAGACTTCGCCTCGGGCGATTTTTCAGTTCATGAAGTTTCTGGATGGAAGCGGCGATCCGAAATTCCTCTTTCTGATTGGAAAAGGAATGGATGCTTCGTATGGCTATTACCGCAAGACATCCCATCTACCCACCGATTTTCATGACTTGGTACCTTCTGCCGGGATACCGGGAAGTGACATGGCCTTTACTGCAGGTCTTGGAGGCACTACCAATGAACCGAGTGTACCGACAGGGAGGCTGACTGCAAGCAATGCCGGGCAGGTAGCTGCTTACCTCAACAAAGTAAAAGAGGCCGAAGCTTTGCCGTTTAACGAAATGTGGAGGAAGGATCTGCTTCACCTGAGTGGAGGCATTAATCTCGGGGAGCCTGCAGTCTTCCGAAGTTATGTCGACGGGTTCAAAGCGATTGCTGAAGATTTTTACCTCGGCGGCAAGGCGGAGACAATTTCAAAGCAAACCCTCAACGTCGAATTAATCAACGTGAAAGACCAGGTAAATAAAGGCCTGAACTTGATCACATTTTTTGGGCATTCCGGGCCGGGTACGATCGATATTGATATCGGCTATGTGAGTGATCCAACGTTGGGCTATCAAAATGCCGGCAAGTATCCGGGGTTTCTCATCAATGGGTGTAATGCCGGCCGGTTTTTTGACAACCGCGTGACCTTTGGCGAAGATTGGATGCTTACGCCAAACAAGGGTGCGAAAGCCTTTATCGCACATAGCTCGTTTGGATTTGTTTACGCACTGCGGGAATACTCCAATCTTTTTTATTCTGTTGCCTACGGTGACTCAACCTACATCCATAAGGGAATTGGCGAGGTGCAGAAAGAAACGGCCAGACGTTACCTGGCGGCATTTGGCAATGGAACGCCTTCGATTACCCAAGTGCAGCAAATGGTTTTGCTGGGGGATCCCGCGGTTCAGCTCTTCGGAGCAAACAAGCCCGACTATGAAGTCAGCACAGGCGCCGTTTCAATCGTCTCCTTTGATGGAACCACCGTAACTGCCCAATCGGATTCTTTTGCTGTTGAAATCAGGGTAAGAAATTTTGGTCGCGCACATCCAAAGCCGCTTCACATTCGGGTAGCACGAAATTTGAGTGACAATTCAACAATTAATTATGATTCTGTTTATGCCCCAGTTATGTACACCGAAACGTTGCGCCTAATTATCCGGAAGGGTAACGGCGCAAATGAGTTCGGTAATAACGTTTTTACCGTAACACTGGATCCCGACCTGGATCTTGATGAGCTGAAAGAGGATAACAATGTCGGCTCCATCAATTTCTTTATTCCTGTCAATGGTTCGAAGAACCTTTTTCCCGCACCGTTTGCAATTGTTTCAGTCTCGAACATCAGCCTGGTATTCCAGCATACGGATCTAACTTCAGAGATCCGGTCATTCAAAGTTGAAGTGGATACTGCTGCAACCTTTGACAGTCCATACCTCAACCGGAAGACAGTATCCGGAAAAGGACTTGCTAAGCTACCGCTCCTCTTGCTCCCGAATGATTCGGTCGTATACTATTGGCGCACTCGATTAGAGAACCCGTTTCCAGGAGAAAGCACTGAATGGACTACATCCTCTTTTGCCTATGTCAATAACAATTTGGAGGGTTGGGCCCAATTGAAGTTCCCCCAATTTCTTGAAAACGACACGACCGGCGTGACATGGAACCGCGCGGTCCGCCGCCTGGACTTTGTCGGAACCGTCTCGACAGTTGACGTCGCGACCTTTGGAAGTGCTAATCCCAACTCACCTTCCGGCGTCTCTCTCAAAATAAACCAGGAGGAATTCAATGTTGCGTCACAAGGGCAGCCATGCCGAAACAACACCTTGAACTTTCTTGCCTTTGACAAGAACTCGACGGCGCCGTACGTCGGGATCCCGTTCAGCTTTTTCGACCCCAGAACATGTGGCCGGGCACCCCAGATGATCAACAGTTTCACCGTTGCCGAGATGGAGTTGGCAAACAACGGGCTTGCGCAGTGGATTGCCAATGTCAGCCCCAGTGACTCGGTTCTGATCTTTTCTATCGGAGATGCAGGCTATGCGTCGTGGTCACCCGGTTTGAAGTTGCAACTTGAACAAGTTGGCGTGAGCACGTGTCAACTGGATGTTCTCCAGGCTGGAGAACCGTTTGTGTTGTTTGGAAAGAAGGGCACCGTAGGCGGATCAGCGAAGCTTTACCGGCCAACCGGAACACCTGGCAATGCACAAGGGTTGACGGTTAATGCCACGGTCACAGGAAGATACTCCGTAGGGTCAGTTTCCTCAGACCCGATCGGCCCGGCCCAGCAATGGGGAATGCTAACCGCGCAAGTCACAGGCGGTGCGGCCCCAGATGTGGTGAAAATTGATATCGTGGGGATTGGCATTTCCGGCCAGGAAACTTTGGTCAGGCAGGTATCTGCCAGCAACCAGTTGGTAAGTGATATTGATGCTTCTGTTTACCCTTATCTCCGCCTGGTCCTTCATGTAAAAGATTCCATTGATCTTACTCCAGCTCAATTGCGCAAGTGGATGGTCACTTTTACACCAACCGCGGAAGGCGTTCTTGTTTATGACGGTTCGACGGAGACAGAGTCCCTGGCAGAAGGCGACACCTGGCAATCTCCGTATGGGTTTACTAATATTTCGGCCCGGCAATTTCCTGACTCGTTAGCGGTTCGTGTTGATGTCTTCTCCCGGACAGGGCGAACCCTGGACCGAAATACATTCAGAATCAAAGCTCCCTTACCGGGTGATACAACGCACTTCGACGTGTCGGTACTTACAAAAGGAAAGGGTGGACTCAACGATGTTACTGTGTTCGTCAACCCACGCGTACTTCCCGAACTGTACTACGACAATAATATCTTGCCGCTCTACGCTCGCCTGGATGTACTCGCCGACGAAACCGGACCCGTGCTGGATGTTACGATCGACGGCCGCCATGCAATCAATGGCGATATCGTATCATCTTCGCCAGTAATCCACGCTTCCGTCATTGACCGCAATCCATTTTTGTTAAAGACGGATACAACTGGGTTTAACTTGTTTCTCCGTGGCCCTTGCCTTGAGGATGTAGCTTGCCCGTTTCAACGCATTGACTTTACGAACCCTGATTTGTCCTGGAGCCCAGCTTCTCCCACGGAGGAATTCCAGGTTCTTTACCAACCGAAAGCGTTGGGGGTGGGAGCGTATGTTCTAAAAGTTGAAGCCACTGATGCCAACGGGAATAGCAGTGGAGAATTGCCTTATGAACTGCTATTCAACGTGAGCGACAATGTTGACTTTGCGCTTCAGTCGGTCTATCCAAATCCTTCGCCCGATGTTTTCTATTTCAAGTTGTTCATTGGCGGGGTGATGCCGGATGACTTCCGGTTGGAGTTATTCTCTTCCATGGAAAGAATGCAGATAGTAAGATTTTGCATGATAGACAAGAAGATCTTGTGGCATATGCAATATCTC
>JANNAZ010000093.1:0-5530 GCA_031384895.1 Cyclobacteriaceae bacterium
GAAGCAGAAAACGTGACCGGTGTGCTAGTATCTAGTATTTAGCCACTAGCCTCAGCGCAGCAGATCAAACTCCCTAGTCAGGTCATTGATAATTTCCTTCATCGGCCTCACCCGCTTCACATATTCTATCGCCGGTCCCGCGCACCATACCGTTTTATACGTTGCACTCATGGCCGCTTTTTCTACGGCCTTCATTCCGCGGAGGGCGAGTATCATCTTAGCGTACTTCTTCAGGGTCTTGTTGTTGTTCAGTATCCATTCCAGAAAGTTCGCCTTGGTGCCCAACTGTTGCACATACGGCGTATTGATAACGGTCAATGCTGAGCCAGACAGCTTGTTGGTACGTACGATATCCTTTTCACCGTAGTCAACCATGGCTTGCTTGTATTCCGGAGAAATGTCCGCTTCTTCGCATGCAATGAAAATGGTGCCTATAGAGGCTCCGGCCGCACCCCAGTCGAGCACTTCCTTCAGGTGAGCGCCAGTAGCAATCCCGCCTGCCGAAATAATGGGAAGTCCGCAGTTATTTTTCAGTTCAGTGATCAGATCGCGAGGAGAAATATTTCCTGCATGTCCGCCTGCCCTGTTGTTGACGGCAATGACGGCATCCGCTCCGAGGCTCTCCACTTTCTTGGCATAAGCGAGGTCCACCACATCGCAGAAAACTTTTATGCCCAGCGGTTTACATGCATCGATCACATCTTTGGGATTGCCCAGCGAGGTGATGATATAGTCGACCTTCATATCCAGTAGGGTCTTCAACTGCGGCCTGTACTTGGGATTGGATTTATTCACAATGAGATTGACGCCGAACGGTTTTGACGAGGCGGATTTGATCTCGGATATCGCCGCCCTGAGTTCGGCATCCGTGCGGTAATTCAATGCGGGAAAGGCAGCCGAAACACCATTGGTGAGAGAAGCCTTGATCATTTTTGTATTGGAGATAAGGAACATCGGTGCCACGATGATGGGGTAGTCGGTACCCAAAAGTTGATCAAGTCGTTGTGTCATTGGAGTAAGTTAGTCTTTTCTGCATTCTACCAGCCAATCCCATGGATAAGGTGCTTTCATCCATTTCGGTGGGGTTGGAAATTCGGTGTTCCACTCATATTCAATCCGTTCGATGGCGGTAACGGTGAGTTTTGCTTCATCCAGGAGGACCCGAAGCTCGGGTTCGGAATAGTGTTTGGTTGGCACGTCGTCAATATGAATTATTCCATCAATGATGCGTCTCTTGCTGGCCGAGAAGTAAGCCAATTCATCATCCGGAACATTTTTCGGTTTGACTCCCTCCTTGCGATACCACTGCA
Organism: Cyclobacteriaceae bacterium; assembly: GCA_031384895.1. GTDB lineage: Bacteria > Bacteroidota > Bacteroidia > Cytophagales > Cyclobacteriaceae > ELB16-189. The sequence goes on from JANNAZ010000093.1 coordinate 1,311, forward strand.
ACAGGCGCCAGGAGGAAAACAACGCGGACTCGAGGGAAGGAACAACGATCAAGGCATGGCCATTTTTACGTAGCGCTTTATTTACGTTGCGAAACATGGCTACGTTTTGTTCCACCTTGGGAAGCATAATCACGTTGCAGCAAAAGAGGAAATCGGCCGGATCAATACCCAGCTTCTTACGCGTCAGATCAGCTTGCTGAAAACGGATGTTCTTGAAGGGTCTGCCTTTTGCAAGACGCAGAAGTTCTTTTGAAATATCCACCGCGAGCACTTCGGCGAAGGCCGGAGAAAGCAAGGGTAACGCTTTTCCGCTGCCACAACCAAAGTCAATCGCCCGGTGTTTTGTGTCACTGTACTTTTTGAAATACCGGGGAAGCACTTTGTTCTTGTCACTGAGAAAAACATCAAAGATCTCGTCATCATAACCCCCTCCAATGCGGTCCCAGTGCGCTTCTTCGTTCATGGCTCAGGATTTACTTTTCACCTGGATGATAGATTCGCCCGGCATTGCGCACGTAATCTTCCTTGTAGAATAGTACGTCTTTGAACTGCCCTTGAGCGTACATCAGCGATTGATCATTAAAATGTTTTGATGTCGGGTCACCGCTGGCTCCACCGGTTACCACCGACTTTGCCCTGACCTTTCGACCAAACTCAACGGCAGCAACAAAACTGTTTCCGCTTGTGCCATACATGCGTTTGGTATTCGGGTATTTGCGTGCACCATAGGAAGCCAAGGATCCCCAAAATGAAGAGGTAAAGGGCACGGCAATACTCGCGCCACCATCGTCAAAGGAAGGCTCGATGTTGGCGTTGAGTCGCTGGAACCTGTTGATCGAACCCCAAGCCTGCTTCCAGGCGCCGAAGTCACGTTTCAATTCTGCCACTGCTCCAGCCAGTGCCTTGATCTTTTCCTCGTTGGTGGTATTGGCTGCCAGGTATCGGATAGCGTCAAGCTGCGGGCCAGGAATCCGGTTTGAAAGATCTTGCCGGAGGCGCTGCGTCCAATAGATAGCTAGTGTGGTAGGAACTGATGTCGCTGACCAGCGGTAATCCCAATTGCGTAGAAGCTGGATGGCGTCGGCATAGTTCGTACGGAGCGTGTCGTTTGTGGCGGCTACCGCATCAAAAGCCTTCAGGTATGTCGGCAATAGGATTTCAAAGGCAGGAAGATAGGAATCGTAGGCGGCCCCTATCAGCTTCTCCAGGGTAAAGTTTGCTTCATCTTTCAAGACGCGTAGCGCATGCAACCCCCGGGGATTCTCCGGGTCTGGGGCCATGTAGGTTGGATACTTGGACGGATCAGGGCTGCTTTTTCCGGAAACCGTGAAGGGGGTGTTGTTGCTATTCTGGATCCATCCTTCTGCCGGGTTATACACATGTACTATTTCTTCAACCGGGTGTAATCCTTTCCATTCAGTTGCCGGATCGCTGCCGTCGACAGGTATCGACCAATCAAACTTCGGGTCGCGACGGGGAATGAAGTCACCATGCCAGTAGGCAATATTCCCTTTGTCATCAGCAAAAACCGTGTTGTTGGACGAATTAGTCTGAAGATCCATCACCTTCTTGAAATCTTCCAGTCCGCCCGTCTTTGTTCGCAAGAATGACTGCTGCAAAGCTTTCATGGGTTCCATCATTAGCTTGGTGGCTATCCACTTGCCATCGGCTTCTGCAACGATCGGACCATGATGTGTGCTATACGCAGTGAACTCCTGCTTCAAATAGCCCTTTGCTGTTTTGTATCTGATGGATACCTTTTTCGCGGTGACAGGTCGTTGCTCATTGCCGTATTTGTAGAAGTACTTTGACCCTTTCTTAGTGATGGTCTCCTTGTACTCATCAATAACATCTGCCGCGCTGGAGGTGTGCATCCAACCGCAGTGCTCGTTGAATCCCTGGTAGATGAAAAACTGACCCCAGGTCACTGCGCCGTATGCGTTCAAGCCTTCTTCGCTGATCATTTGAAGTTCGGAGCGAAAGTAGAACGAAGTATGCGGGTTGATCAGAAAAAGAGCGTTGCCGTTGGCACTCCGTGACGGTGCGATAGCCATTCCATTAGACCCGCGCGGTTCTGGATCATTTGAATCCAGCCCATCGTCGCTAACATCCTGCTTGATATTCGCGGGGCCCTTGCCATAAAATTGTTTGATTTTGTTTAACGAGACCGACTCAATATCGCCTCCGATGCTTCCCTCACTAAATAGGAACGGCATCCAGGGCTGGAAACGCTTGATCAGTTTGGGCCTTGTCTGTGGATGCGTGTACAAATAGTAGTTGGCGCCGGCGGCGAAAGCCTGACAGAGTTTCTTGATCCAATCGGGGCTGGAGGCATACACGGAAATCGCCTGGGTTGTGTCCATAAACAAGCGCATCCTCAAATCGTGATAGATAAATGCCTCCCCTTCGGCTTCCGCCATGCGTGCGGTGGAAATGAGATAATTGCGCTCTACGCGGGCAAAGTCGTCTTCGCATTGGGTGTACAGCATGCCGAAGACAGCATCGGCGTCGGTCTTGCCGGAAATGTGCGGCACTCCCCACGCGTCGCGGGTTATGGTAATCTGGCTGGCCTGTGCCTGCCAACTGCCGATTTCCTGCTGTGTAAATGATTGCGCCATCAAGGTGGCGGAAGTCAGCGTGATCAATAATGTCTTTAGCATAGGAAAAGCATTTACCCAGTTAATCCACTAAATGTGCAAAAAAAAAATGGGTCTCACCCTACCTGTGGTGGGATTTGTACATGTTTGCATGCCTTGCGACTTTGCTTGAAAAAAATGCAATCCTCTCGCAAATCGCAAAGGAACTTTACTCACTTCTTCGCAAACGCAAACTTGAAGTAAATCAGCAACAGGCTCAAAAAACAGATGATGCTGTTTGCCAAAATAACGGGCCACAGGTTCAGCGCGATGCCGTAAACAAGCCAGATCAAGGTGCTAGTAAAGACGATGAGCATCATGGCGAGGCTCAGGTCATTGACACTACGGGTCTTCCAGACCTTATAGACTTGGGGAATAAAGGTGACGCTGCTTAAAAATGCGCCTGTGTGACCAACCAGTTCAATCCAATTCATAGTTCATTATTTTTTGCCACAGATTACACGGATTACTTAAACTTCTTTAACCACCGGTTTGCCTCGTGGTTAAGTTTTAGTTTTCCGTCCCTAATATACTGCTCCAGCCGGGCATTCATTTGTCCCTTGGACGTCAAGTGATAGTTGGCGCAGTCATCGCAAAGATACACCGCAACCGGTCCCCCGCTCCTATCCCCGTGCCGAGTTGCAGCGTCAATCAACGCATCTTCGGCGAGGGCCTCAGACAAATAGGCTCGCTTACCCGAACTGCATTTCATCGAAATAGGCTTCATTAATTACGGCCGCGCTAAGTTCATTCAAATCACTAAATCACTAAATCACCAAGTCACCAAGTCACCAAGTCACCAAATCACCAAATCACTAAATGATCTAATCGCCAAATTATCTCTATCTTGCTTTCTAAACTAATTAGAATGAAGATAGCGGAAATCCACACAAAAAGAGGCGTGATGAAAATTAAGTTTTTCGAGAAGGATGCGCCAAAGACAGTCAAGAATTTTATTGACCTGGTAGAGAAGGGGTTCTACAATGGCCTCACTTTCCATCGGGTCATCCCGAACTTCGTCATCCAGGGCGGCTGCCCGAAGGGTACTGGCAGCGGTGGCCCCGGGTACCAAATCGACTGTGAGCTCACGGGAGAGAATCAATATCACGACAAAGGGGTCCTCTCCATGGCTCATGCCGGGCGCAACACGGGAGGTTCTCAGTTCTTTGTATGCCACAACCGCGACAACACCAAACACCTCGATCGAAATCATACGGTCTTTGGAAAAGTGTTTGAAGGCGTTGAGGTTATCGATCAGATCAAACCCGGCGATGTAATGGATAAGGTTGTAATTGTCGAACAGGCATAACCAATCGCCAAATCACTAAATCACCAAATGACAATGCTCTCATCTCCACTCCTCAAAGCCAACCCCAACCTTCACATCTTCCTGCCGATCTTCTATCTCGTTTGGTCTGATGCGGTATTGACGCCTACGGAAGTCAAGGCCATCCATGCATTGATTGACAAACAAGGGTGGTTAAGTGACGAGGAGATCAGTTTCCTGAAATCACAGATGAACCCGCAGCATCCTCCGACGCCCGACGAGTTCAAAGCCTGGCTCAATGAAATTCGGATTGCATC
>JANNAZ010000115.1:0-10022 GCA_031384895.1 Cyclobacteriaceae bacterium
AAATAATTGTCTTTACTCCGCCCGCACCATAAGTTTTTGAACCTTGGCTTGTCCAGCCATCATGTATCGGACAAGAACCAAACCGGATACTCCGTATGGAATAGTAATTCGTGTGTCTGTTCCCGAAGCCTGAAAATCAGCATCAATTTTTCTTCCAGTTATATCAAATACTTCCAATGACTCGGGGTGGCCCTTCAGGTAGCATATGCCTGAAGTTGGGTTGGGGTAGATAGTAGGCATTTTTTCTTCGTTGGAAAGTCCGGAGACCAGACTTCCATCACCTTTGCCGAAGCCCGGTCGTACCATGATGCTGCCCTTCACATTTGTATTTTGAACCCAAATTCCGTTGGTGTTGTAGAATATCTTGTCGCCGTTGTCGGTATTCTTGTCAAGGCCAACCGGGATAGGGACATTGGACAATTGTTTCCATCCTATGTAGAACGCACCGCCGACAGGAACGGAGCGGTAAAGCGGGTAACGTGTAAACGTGTTCTTTGTCTTACGGTCAATGACAATAAGTTGATCAAGTAGGGTGGTGGAAGTGTTATCAGATAGAATAGTTCTGATCTGTAGCAGAAGCGATTGGCTTGTATTGTCTCCGAATTCAGGAAAGTAAATATCAACGTAAACAAGCGTGTCGGGATTCAGGGTTTTCATCTCGAATAGAAAGGCAAGGAATGAGCCAGCCTGATTAAGACCGGCTGCATATTCGGCGGTCCCGTCATCGTAGGCATAGTAAGAAGATAGTACGTAATTGGCCACCAGGCTGTCACTGTAGCGGAAATCAATCGGGCTGAATATAGCGGGGTCGTAATCTCCGGTTAGGGAAATGGGGATATTGTCTTTAGTTGCCATACCGTATTTCAGCCGGATATGAATGGAGTCAGCCATCGGATCAAATTCCGACGCATTCGGTATTTTGTTGAGGTTAACGGTGAGGTATTGGAGCCCAGACAAGTCAGAGCCTGGATATTGTGCAGAATCTAACTTGACAGTAGTGGTGGATGTGACGCCACCAACCCGCGATGTAATCTGCGCCCCCGTGGTGTAGTTAATCGGCTGAACGTGTGGGTCGAGGCCGGGTAGGTTAAAGAGCTTTAGGTTGTATAAGTCCAGGGAAGGAGCAAGCAAGTTGCCAGGAACATCCTCCAGGAAATGGCGGACGGGCATTGCAAAGTAATCGTGAAACATGGAGGTGAATGACGTAGAGACAGTCCGGTCCGGGTAATAGAGATCGGTTGCGGATCTACCCGAGTTTAAATAGACATAGTCCACGTTCCATGTGTCATACGGTCCGGAGAGCCGGGCGTAATTCGAAAACCGAAATTGAAAATCAGCGTGAAAAAATTTAGGATCACTGATTTGAACAATGACCTGTTCGAAGACGTCAGGCTGCATCGTGCTATTCGTCTCCAGTATGTAAACATTTTCCCAAGCTCCGTTCTGTGCCTTAAGTGACAAGATAAGTTGATCACCGGGGTCCGGCGGTTCCCCTCGCCCTTGCAATTGATAGAAGAAACTGATGTACACCGTGTTTTGAAGCGAGATGTCCACCAGGTCCATGCGGATAGGCTGCGAGGCAAGCTGGTCCGCAAATCCCTTGGCCAGGACGTCATTGACATTATACGGTTTTCCAAGAGAGTCGGCGCCGTCGAATGAAACGATGTTTTTAGACGGGGGACGAATGCCCAAACCATTGTTCAGTAAAACAGAATTGCCATACAGCCACAAACTGTCGCGGAGCAATGTATCGGATGAAGAGAAGTCATCCCAAAACGGTAGGTAAGTAGGGTCCGGAGTCTGGGTGAGTGCTGTCGCTTTTGGCTTTTTATGGATCCTGGAATTGGAGGGGATCGGGTATTCGACGAGTTGGGCGAAGGCAGTGGTCGCGAGTGACACCAGACCAAAAAAAGCAACAATTCGTTTCACGCTCCTCACCGGGTTTATGTCAGTTATCCTCCGGATCCTTGTATTGGTAACCTTTGGGTCCAATCCACAAATCGATCGGATCGCCAATACTTACCGAATCGCCTGGCGCAGGAACCTGTTTGATAACGTAGCTGACAATGCCTGTGGTATCCACATCTTCAGGAATTTGAACAGAGCCGAGGTGTAAACTGAGGTTACCAAGCCGCAAGAGCACATTTTCATATGGCAATCCAAGGAAGTTGGCAATCACGAAATCCCGCGGTCCTGCGCCGTCGCCCACCACCAGGTCAATTGTCGATCCTTTGGGAACACGAGTCCCTGGGGTGACAATACGCCCATTCCACCGGAGCTCCATGATAACGTGATAAAAGGGGTTTCGTTTGTAAATGATCCGGCCACGCAGGAGCTCAGCGGTCTTTAGCACCGCTTCTGCATTCTCAAGGGATCCTGCTCCTCCCTCGCCAAATAAATTAGGCAAAGGTAAGGTGGGGGGTGAACGGCGGTTAACCGTGAGGTATACTTTCCTATTCTCTTTGACCAAGTGACCAGCTTTTGGTACCTGCGCGAGCACGGTCAGCGGCAGCTGATCGGCGGAATAGGATGAATCGCCAACTTCGTACCGCAACAGGAGTGGAGCCAAATCCTGGCTGGCTTGGTAGATGTTCCTACCCACGAGGTCGGGCACCTGAACAGTCTGACCGTGGTTTGTGGTGCCAGGTAGGAATACATAGAAATAGCCAATCGAAATCAGGAGAACAATAGATAGCGTGATTCCGGCATGAACAAGCATCGCCCCCAGGGTATTGGATGTCAAGTGAGATTTGATCTTTTGAAGGTTCATCAATAGTTGAGCGAGGATGAAAACTGATGTACTATTCGGTCGCCAGCCAGATGACGCTTTTGGGCCAACCCAATCAGCCGCGTAATCAGGTCTGTGAATGATATTCCACGTTCACGCCACATCATCGGATACATGCTGGAGTTGGTGAAACCGGGGATCGTATTGATTTCGTTGACGTAGATCTCGCCTTCATCGGAAAGGAAAAGATCAACGCGTGCATAGTCTTCACATTTCAATGCCAGAAAGGCGCGAACGGAAAGTTCCCGAATGCGGTCCGCCTTATCTTTCGGAAGTCTTGCAGGTACCTGAATGGAAACAGCTTTGCTGTCGACATACTTAGCATCAAAGGTGTAGAATTCGTACTTCTCGCTGATGATAATTTCTCCGGGCATGGAAGCTTTTGGTGGTTCGTTGCCGAGAATGGCGCATTCAATTTCACGGCCTTTGATGTAACGCTCAAAAAGAAGCTCCTGGTCGTAGCGAAAGGCTTCTTTTATGGCCTTGGCAAATTCTGCTTTTGAATTCACTTTGGCCACGCCCACTGAAGAACCAAGGCTGGCAGCCTTCACCATGAAGGGCAGTCCCATGACTTTTTTGATGTCTTCAAAGGTGGGCTTGATTCGATCAGAAAAGTAAAGCGGAATGGATGCTGTCACGGGTATCCCTGCTTCCTTCAAAAGTCGTTTGGCTACAATTTTGTTCATCGACAGCGCGGATCCCAAAACGCCGGTGCCAACCAGGGGCACGGTGAGGCTCTTGAAGAATCCCTGGATACTTCCGTCTTCGCCATCCGTTCCGTGAAGTACCGGAAACACGATATCGAATTTGATTTTCTTCGCCCCATCCAGAAGCCAGTGTTTCTGTGGATCCAGATTGGCGGTCAGCGCCTTTCCGGCGCGGATGTCTTTGGTTACCGTCTTGGTAAGGTGCCATGTGCCCTGCTGTGTAATCCCAATGGGGACTACGGTAAACCGGCTTCGATCAATAAATTCAACAATGTTTCTAGCGGAATTGATGGAAACGCCATGCTCGACTGAACGTCCACCATACAGGATGGCTACTCGTGTTTTCTTCATCTTTGTAAATCCTTTCAAAGATAGAAATTCCTGCTAATGCCCGATGAAAACTTTCGTCACAGAGGGCTGATTGGCGATGAGTAACCGGAAAAGGTAGATCCCGGCAGCCTGCGTGCTCAAGTCATAGTAATACGTCTGGTTGAGTGTTTCAGGCAACACGGTGTCAGATACCAGGTTGCCCTGCATGGCAAAAATCTGAACACGCACATCCTGCTTCTCGGAAAGGTTGAATGTGAGGGCAACATCTGAATTGGTATTTTGAGATGTGTAATAGAGTTGGTAGGAGGCTGTCGTAACAGGCGGGTTGGAGTCGTCACCGGCAAAAAGTTCAATATTGTCGACATACAGATTATTTCCATTGTCGTTTTGCACGACATAAGCAATTCGAATATTCTTTTGCCCGGACAAGGATGAAAGGTTTACATACTGCCTGCTCCAGTCACTATCAGTGCCTGGAAACCATTCTGATGAGGAGCTCGCGGATGTAAACGTGCTGGCCGCGCGATCCATAAGGACCTGGTCGTAGGTAACTCCGCAATCTGTTGAGGCCAGGATGCGCAGTCGGTCATCTGCGGGCATGTTCTGGGCATAGCTAACATCAAAGAACATGCTAAAGGTGCCAGGTGAAAGATCGAGAACAGGGCTGACTAGCCAGGAATCTTGCCCGAGTTGCGTATTTGTGAACGAGCGATAGGTGAGTGACTGATCTTTTGTGGTAGTCGTTGGCTCCCACGCCTGTGAATTGGCCGGGCTGGCAATGTGCCAGGGAATTTCCTTGGTGTTGTCAAATGTCATGCGCAATGGTGCCTTGTCTTGTGATTGATCCAACAGGGAAGTGACGACAAGTGAATTGTTGGAAGAAATATCTTGAATCCCGTTGGGCTCGGAAAGTGTTATGGTAATTTCATTTGTACCCGGGCTTAGTGACACAGGATTTAAGACAAAAGCCTTTTGTTCCCCGACAGCCAGTTGGATGCTGGAGAATAGCAATGTCTGCGAGGCTCCGGAATTGACTTTGTAATCAACCCGGAAACTTGTTACATCGGATGTTCCCAAGTTAGATGCATAGAATGTAATAGCAGGGTTGGGCAAGCAATGTACTATTCCTGGGCTTGCAATGCCGGTAATGGCGATGTCATTTAGTTCATCTTCACTCACCACGACATTGTCAAGGTAGAGATTGTTGCCATATCCATTGGTGCCCACGAAGGCTAGTTGCCAGGTTACAGAAGGGTTGAGCCCGCTGAGAGAGAGCACTTCTGATTTCCTCCACTGGCCTGCGTTGGTTGGTGTGAAGGCAATACCCGTGGAAGGTGCAGTGGCAAGTGTCGATCCGGATTTGTTGTAGAGGAGAATAGCTTGAGATAGATCTGGGTTGCAACCCGGAAGTGCATACACTCGCAAGACGTCACCGCTCTGACCCGGGTATTGTGCATAGGCAATATCAAATCTTAACTGGGAAGTTGATGGCATAGTCAAGGCGAAGGCGGGCGTGATGATCCAGTCTAAAACACCTTCATTTTCGTAGTTGTAGTAATCAATAGACATAGCCCGGTTTGAAGGAGAGTTATCAGGCGCCACCAGATTGGTCCAAGAAACCAGATTATCGGGGTTCGAGACAGTCCAATCCGGAGGTGTGGAAGAGAAAAGCTCGGAGATAGGCAGCGCAGTGGCCAATGGAATACTTACAGAGACTGTTTTGACATTATTGCTGGCGTTCCCATCAGTTGTTGAATTGGTTTGTATGATCGCAAAGTTGACCGGTTGAGTTGATCCGGGAAGCAACGTAATCGGATCAAAAGTCAAAGTTCCGATCTGGTTGGGTGCCAGGTTCAATGGGAAAGTCTTTGTTTGCGCCAGAATACTGTTAACTGTCAGTTCTACATTAACCGTTGTAACCGTATTAGTCCCGTAGTTTCGAACCTCAAGCTTTGGAATCAGTGGGGCAGTACAGATAGATGTTGTCGGAGACAGAATGGATCGGATACCCAAATCGTTTGAAGCAACTAGCGGATCGGTAGCACCGAGCGAAGTGGTAAGACTCACTCGGCGGGGGCTTTCTGCAAGAACCACCAGCGTGCGGGAAAATTGTCCAGTGGTGAAAAGATTCATGCAAGCGTCATTGGTATAATCCATATAGTTCATGAACATCTTATTTCCTCCACATGAAATCTGAGGATGTATGGGGCAGTTAGAAGTAGGCCCATTTTGAGGGGGGGTATCTGGAACGAAGTCAGAGTCGGCGCAGCCGGAGACATCTCCCCAGATGTGCCGGAGGCCAAAGAAATGCCCAACTTCATGGGTGGCAGTGCGGCCCTTGTTAAATCGTAAGTCCAGATTAAAGGCACCATCGTCGGAGCTTCCAAAGGCACGGTAGTGTATTACAACTCCATCGGTCAATCGGTCTTCCGAGGCAAGTTCCAGTCCGGGAAGCGTGCTCGTTACCGGAAACTGTGCGAACCCGATATCATTTGTTCCAAAATTGATGACCCAGATATTCAGGTAGTCCTCCGCAGGCCAATAACGGAGTGCCTTCAGTTCGGATTGATCATCCAATGTCCATTGGGTCTTTGTTGCCAGTGTCCGTGTTATTCCCGAGGTGGCGAGTCCTTCCGGGTCTCGCTTAGCCAACACAAATTGAATATCGAGGATGCCTGCTACGGGAGAAAATTGAGGCGGCGTATTAGAGGCATCCATGTTCATCCGTTGAAAATCCTTGTTGAGCACAGCTATTTGTGAACCGACTTGTGCATCACTGATGTTGGTTGGGTCTGTAGTTCCGTTATGCAGGATATGGACGACTACGGGAATGGTAAATACAGAGGTGGTTGACGGGAACTGGTTGATTGCCCGGCTCAACAACCGGGACCGGATCCATTGCTCAAACTGCTCAGGCGTTTCGCGCGCTGGCCTTTTTATTCTTCGGATGAGTTCATATTTGGTGGTGGAGCAGCGGTCTTGGGCCAGGACCTCGTGGTAAGGTAAAAGCAGGGATAAAAAACTCAGAAGGACTACCGTAATCTTGCGAGCCATGTTTTCCTGTATTCCCCGTCACCTTAGATAGCTATTACAGCTTTGGTTTAACGGAGGACCACTAAGTTTATTATGAATTCAACCAAATGGGGTGGGGGTAACCTGATAAAAAAGCAGACCCTATACCAGGGTCAAGTTGATCACTTCAATCCCTCGAATTTCTGGAACGGACCTTTTGATGGCTTCCTCGACACCCGCCTTAAACGTCATAGTGGACATGGGGCAATTCCCGCAGTTGCCAACGAATTCCAGCCGAACAATATAGTCTGTAGTGACTTCCACAACACGCACGTTGCCTCCATCTGCTTCAAGGTACGGACGGATTGTATCTAGCGAACTTTCGATTCGCTGATTGAGCTCTTCACGTTTTGATTCAAATGCGGCGGTCATGTGGTCAACTCGACTTTCTTCGTGCTGGCAAAGGTAGCATTTCGGATGGCAATTTGCCGGGCCAGTGCCTCAGCGAGCGCAACGAAGGCCTTCCCTGTGACCCCGTCCTTCATCACGGCAGGAAGGCCGCTATCTCCGCTTTCACGGATGCTCTGAACGAGAGGGATCTGGCCGAGGAACGGAACGTTGTATTTCTCAGCCAGACTCTTTCCGCCGTCTTTGCCAAAGATGTAGTACCTGTTGTTCGGTAATTCCTCCGGTGTGAAATAGGCCATGTTTTCGATGACACCCAATACAGGCACATTGATCTGCGGTTGCTGAAACATAGCAAGTCCTTTCCGTGCATCGGCGAGCGCTACCTTTTGAGGGGTGGTAACAATAACTGCACCCGTGACAGGCACTGTCTGGACCAAGGTAAGGTGGATATCACTGGTGCCAGGTGGCAGGTCAATAAACAAGTAGTCTAACTCTCCCCACACGGTATCACTTATGAATTGTTTCAGTGCAGAACTTGCCATGGGGCCACGCCACACTACGGCACTATCCGGGGGAGCGAGAAAGCCGATCGACATGAGTTTCACGCCATAGCGTTCCAACGGAGCGATCACATTTTTGCCGTTTACGACATGTACTTCGGGTTGCTCGTGTTCACAGTTGAACATGACCGGGATCGAGGGGCCAAAGATATCCGCATCGATCAACCCGACTTTAGCGCCAGACTGTGCCAGTGCTACGGCCAGGTTGGTAGTTACTGTGGATTTTCCAACTCCTCCCTTGCCGGATGCGATGGCAATAATATTCTTTACACCCTGTAAGACCGGCGCATTGCCACGCGCAGAGGTGACTGTCGACTTCATCGTAATGGAAATCTTGGCTTCGGGAGACGCAATTTTTCGGATAGCCGTTTCACAGTCCTTGCGGATCATTTCCTTTAAGGGGCAAGCCGGTGTAGTCAAAATGACCGAGAAACTGATCGTGTCACCTTCCACCGACACGTCTTTGATCATGTTGAGCGAGACCAGGTCCTTTTTCAGGTCGGGGTCGTTGACGGTGGACAGGGCTTTGAGGATGTCTTCTGACGTCATTCGCGGGTCTTTAATGGGGCGAATTTAAGGGATAGGACTAATGCAATGGGTGTCTTTCCTCCTTTTTTCGAATTATTTTTTTGACGCCTGGGAAGCATATGCGTTGCCTGTTGAATAACTATCTTTGAGGTCTAAAAGTTTACTTCTTCTACCTTTATCTTGATTAGCCGCGAAACGATTGATGAAATCAAAAACCGCATCGACATTGTCGATGTCATCAGTGATTTTGTTTCCCTTAAGCGTTCGGGGCAGAATTATAAGGCGCTGAGTCCGTTTAACAACGAAAAGACGGCCTCGTTTTACGTAGTGCCGACTAAAGGGATTTTTAAGGACTTCAGCAGCGGGAAGGGAGGCGACGCCATTACGTTTGTTATGGAGCATGAAGGGATGAGCTACATGGAAGCCATCCGGTTCCTCGCCAAGAAATACGGAGTAGAAATCAAGGAAGATGTTGTTTCGGCGGAAGCCCGTGAGCAACAAAGCGAAAGGGAGGGTCTCTACATCCTCATGAATTTCGCCAAGGACTACTACAAAGAAAATCTATTCAACACCGAAGAGGGTAAGGGCATAGGACTCAGTTATTTCCATGAACGGGGATTCAATGACCGAAGCGTCCAGAAGTTTGAGCTCGGCTATGCCCTGGAGGGTTGGTCTCATCTTATGGACGAAGCCATTCGAAAGAACTACAACAAGGAGTTGTTGGAGAAGACCGGCCTGGTAGTTAAAAATGACGAAGGTCGCATCTACGACAGGTTCAGGGGTCGCGTAATTTTTCCGGTGCATAACATGTCTGGGAAAGTTATTGCCTTTGGCGCGCGCATGATGGGCAAGCAGCCCAACCAGCCGAAGTACATTAACTCTCCGGAAACGGAGATATACCACAAGAGCAATGTGCTATATGGATTGTTCCAGGGGAAGAATGCCATTCGTCAGAAAGACAGCTGTTACCTCGTCGAAGGATATACCGATGTGCTTTCCATGCACCAGTCGGATGTTGAAAATGTCGTTGCTTCTTCAGGAACGGCTCTCACCGAAGAGCAGATAAAACTGATTCGTCGGTTTACCGAAAATGTAACCGTGCTCTTCGACGGAGATGCGGCTGGAATCAAAGCCGCCTTGCGCGGAATCGACTTGATCCTCAAAGGGGGGCTGAATGTTCGGGTCGTATTGCTTCCGGATGGTGAAGATCCGGACAGCTATTCAAGAAAAGTAGGAACCACGGAGTTCCAAAAATACCTGGCTACGAAGACGCAGGATTTTATTTCATTCAAGTCGGGGCTATATGCCACTGAGGCGGGAAATGATCCAATTCGCAAAGCAGAATCGATCAAGGAGATTATTGGAAGCATCGCCTTGATTCCCGATCCGGTCAAGCGCTCCGTCTACTTGCAGGAGACGAGTCACCAACTTAAGATTGGGGAGCCGGTATTGCTCACCGAACTTAACAAACTTCTCGTCCAGGAACGCCGCAAACGTGACCGTGATCAGCAGCAAAGCCCACCGCCTCCGGAGGAGTATGACTCTCTTCTTGAGCACGTGCATGACACGATCCCGCCGCCGGCAGACCCTAAAGACATGATTTATTACCAGGAGCGCGAGACAATTCGCCTCCTCCTGAACTACGCGGATCGTGCGGTGGACGATCGGCGGCTGGTAGATTTTCTCTTG
>JANNAZ010000124.1:0-2321 GCA_031384895.1 Cyclobacteriaceae bacterium
AGAACATGGCGGCTCCATTGCCATCGGCAGCGCCCCAGGCGAAGGAACCACCGTCACCATCCGCCTCCCCGGCCTCAGCGCCGGCCCATCCTATCGCGGACGCGGCCGCCGACGGCCTCCCACACGCCGCCCGGCCTAATACCCCGTCTATTTGGTTTGTTTGGTTGGTCTCGTTTGTTTGGTTGGCTGAACGAAACGAAGCAGATGAACCAAATCAGCCAGATAAACCAAATGAACCAGAGAAACCAGTTTTGTGCCACTCGTGTGAGCCATCGCCTAGCCCGCGTCGGTCGTTCCGTATCCGAGACCAACGCCGCCAGTTCAGACGGTTGTGTACGTTTCTGTGAGTGGCTCAGGAAGGCGAAAACCTAACACGGGTTCAGCCTGATCGATCAGTTACGAGCCACAAGGCGGAGACAGGTGACACTCTAACCCGGTCGGTCCTTTCCCGACAATATGGCTGATGCCAGCTGTGGTTGCTGATGGCTAACGTAAAGCTAGCCGGGCGCGGCACGGGAAGCTAAAAAATAAAACCGTGTTATAACCGCGCTCCGGTTGAGCGTTGTGTTAGGCGGCTTTGAAATCATGCTTTTGGCGGAGGAAACACTCCAAGCTGCATCATCAATCCGAGAGCATCCATGATGATGCGTGTCTCCTTGATTTTGCCGTCCTGCAACCGGTCAATCACTGTGCCCCAGACCTTTACGGGTCGCCCCGTGGCGGGCACGCCGAGAAATTCTCCCCGGTGTGTGCCAGTCCATTCGAAGCGGGTCAGCACCTTGTCGCCTTCGGCAATCTGCTCCTCGACTGACCAGTGCATATCTGGAAACCCAATCCGCATACCGCGCAGGACATCTTTCAAACCTTCCAGTCCAGGACCTTGGCCGGGAAAAGGAACTTGCTCCACCACGTCCTCCCAAAAGAACTGTCCCGTGGCTTCGATATTCCCTCGGTTCAGAACTTCCTCGACGAAGCGGCGAATAATCTGGCTGTTATTTTGCATTTTATTGTTCGTTTGTTGAAAGCGTGCGCTATGCTGCCTAACGACCCCAGCTCAGCGACCGCGGAGTGCGGCGCGGCGCCTGCATGGCGGGCGGAAAGGCGGCGGTGGAAGCAGGTGCCGTGACGCACGGAGCGGTTCGCTGCAGCGCATGGTTAGGCGCTTTCGTTGATGACGATTGTTCCAGCGATGAAGTCATGAATGGCGCGTCTCTGCCGGTTGAGTAGCATCGTGAACACCTCACTCCAAATCCAAACCTGAGAAGCGATGTCCACCCAGTTGATGAAGGCCAGCTGCGTGTTGTGGACGAGCTCCTGCTGCTGGAACCAACCGGCTGACGAAAACTGGGATGGCGATAACTCAGACACGCCCCAGATACTACCGAATGTCCAGATGACCGCGAAACCAAGGTCCACGGCACTGCGCCGAAACGACTCGGGGCGTCCAATGCGGGAGCCGTCGAGGCGCACAACGCGAATGCCGAGAGCGCGCTTGCCAATGGTCTGGCCCGTGGCGGCGTGGAAATGAAACGTGTAAAACCAATAGAGCAGTCCGTGTGGAACGGCGCAGACGATAGCAAGTGTTTGGGAAATGGAACTGACCCAAACGAGAATAACCACAGGGATGAGCAGAACGAAGAAATCAATCCCGCCTGCGAAGAAGCGTTGCCAAAAACCTGCATATTTCATGGACGGGTGCTCTAAGCGCCTAACAATGTTTAGGCGGATCCATATAAGAACCGGATCTGCCATTTTCTATACGCGTAACACCCTTCCTTGAATGGGATTACATCTCGTCCAGTGGACTGCGAACGCCCCCAGGGCCGCGGTTGAAGACACAAATATACATCAATCGCTGTTCTGACGTCACTGCGGAAGCCAGGGAGATCCTCCCCTATGTCTCTCTTTTGTGGGTGGCCGAAACTGCCCTTATTTATATTGCGCGCATCGAACGACCACTGCTTCATCGTGCGCGCGTCCTTCCCCCCCTTGAGGGCGGGCTAGATGGTCTCCCACTGCGCGTGTCCAACGAGGGTCTTCTGAGACCGCGCGTTGCACGAGCACAGGAGACCGTCTAGTCTGCCCTCTCATGCACCTTCCGAGCGTGCGCGTTGCGCGAGCACAGAAGATCATCAGGCTCCATCCCCTCTGATCCCTCCAAGCTTGCTCGTGTTTCCTTCCTTGGAAGGGCACCCATGTTGGTCTACGTGCGGCCGTCGAACGAGGCCCTTCTCAGGGCGCGCGTTCCGGGAGCACAGGACCAATGTGGGTGTCCTTCCTCTTTTTCATCGTGCAGGGTGCTCGAGCACAGAAAACTATCT
>JANNAZ010000143.1:0-5531 GCA_031384895.1 Cyclobacteriaceae bacterium
TTTATCGGGTTATTACGGATTGGAAGTTTCTAAATTAGCATAAATATTACGTAATTCTACGTTTAAAACTGAAATTTGAGTCGAACTTGGCTTGGTATGCAACCCTTTGTTTTCAGCCGAGTCTCTAGGGAAATTGTCTAAGCACATGAACATGAAAGCGTTAGTTCTGGTCTTCTGCCTATCCTCCGGTATAACCTTTGCACAGCAAAGCGAAACGCGGATTGTGGGTTCCTTTCAGGGCGTAAAGTCCGGGGAAGCCATTGATGTTTACCTGAGAAAGGGCGATAAGGAGTCTGTCAAAGTAGAAACTTCGGGGGAGAAGTTGTCAAATATAATGACCGAAGTGTCGGGGTCGTACCTGAAGATTTACCTTCGCGACAATAGTTTTTTTCGGGACAAAAGTGAAGTTAAGGTATATGTAACCTATGTCATGCTGGATAAGATTTCTGCCAGCTCCGCCTCCAGTGTTTTCTCGGAGGGTGTTATCAAGGCGACTTCTTTGGAGATCCATGCCTCAAGTGCGGCAGATATTGAAGTCAGTGTGGAGGCAACGGACGTGCGCGTTCACGTTTCAAGTGCTGGCGATGTGATTCTGGCGGGCACGGCAAAATCGATCGATGCCGAAGCCAGCAGCGCAGGGGATATTGATGCCTACAGCCTGCAAACACAAAGCGCAGATGCTCGGGCTAGTAGTGGAGGAAGCATCAAGATCAGCGTATCCGAAGGAATCGAGGCCAGTGCCAGCAGCGGGGGAAGTGTTCGCTACCGCGGGAACCCACTACGGACCAATACACACGCTAGCAGCGGAGGATCTGTTAAGAAAGCGAACTAGGCAATTGTTAATTGTAAATGGGTTTGTGGTATCAGGCCCTAGAAATTCAACCTGGATCATTTCATAGTCCAGTCTGATTAGTGAGCTTTGGCGCATGATCGATCTCATGGGTATCCCAGAAAATAAATTAATCGGTATTCTGCTGATCGTTTTCTTGCGGTATCTCGTGCTGGCTTCCATCGCATTTCTGATCTATTACGTCATAAAACGAAAAGCTTGGTCAGGAAAGAAGGTTCAGCTGAAATTTCCTGAAGGAAGCGACTACCGCAGGGAATTTCTTTTCTCCCTGTCGACAAGCATCATTTTTGCCTCCCTGGGTTATCTCTTTTTCTTTGGTCCTCTTGCAAAGTATACTCAGGTTTATACAGACATTCACCAGTTCGGTTTGCCCTATTTCTTTCTTAGCGTTGCCCTGACATTGCTGGCTCACGACACCTACTTTTACTGGACCCACAGGGCCATGCATCACCCGACCCTGTTTGCCTGGATTCATAAGGTTCACCACCTGTCAACTAATCCTTCACCATGGGCGGCCATGGCCTTTCATCCACTGGAAGCAGTAGTGGAGTTTGGGATTATTGCCATCGTCCCTTTTCTTTATCCCATTCATCCGGTGGCTCTTGGTTTGTTCCTTCTTTTGATGATGGTCTACAATGTTTACGGCCACCTTGGGTATGAACTATATCCGAAAGGATTTGCCGGCAGCCGGGTGGGAAAGTGGATAAACACCTCGGTTAACCACAATCAACATCATCAGTATTTCAAGGGCAACTACGGACTTTACTTTCTTTGGTGGGACCACTGGATGGGGACTATCCGTTCGGATTATGAAGAACAGTTTAATTCTGTAAAGCAGCGCGGGCGTTCCTGGCCCGCGGAACGGCCACCGGCCTGATCCCTGATATTTCCTTTTATGGATTAGCGAGCGAGCGCTTTTCAAATAAATAATTCGTGGTCAGTATCCCGATGCACCCAATGGCGATGCCAGCAAGGATGTCTGTAATATTATGAACACCAAGGACAATGCGAGAGAACATGATCAGCAGGGCCCAGGATATCGAAAGAACGATGCTCAGCGGTGTACGGAAAAGAATAAATGAAAACCCGATGGCTGCCGCGGTTGCCTCTACGGTATGGCCAGAAGGGAAAGAGTTGCTACCGCCCACACTGAATTGGGTAATCCGGGAGTCTACCTCATAGGGCCGTGGTTCCTTGATGGTGCGCTTCAGGGTTGCGGAAATGAGGCCTCCCAGCGCAATGCCCAGCAAAATGATTAACGCTTGGCGCACCCATAGTTTCTTGCTCTTCACTAGCCCCAAGACCAGAAAAACCGCAGGTATACCCAGGCTGAAAAAGTTAATTGAATCGGAGACGACTTGAAAAAAACGGATGGAACCGGGTGACTGATGTTGTTGAAGTTCAGCGATAAGGTCTTGTTCCTTTGATTTGTTTGGAGAAACCCGGTAGAAGCCCAGCGCGGCAACTACGATGACGAGCGCAGCAATTCGGAGCCAGAATTTTTTGTTCATGTGCGACAGGGAGCCTTCAAAAGTAGAGAAACCCATGCAGGACAAAAAATGGATTTGGATTCGTTAACCGCCCGGGCTGACCCTGGAATCTTTTTCTTGGCGGGCAATTGACAAGCATGCTGGAGCCCCTTTGATCCAATATTTACCCTTGATTTAAAATTATGCATCATTTTTTCAAAAAGTTGGGTCAAAAAATACCCATCATCTCAAAAAATCACATAGTTTTGGCGCCATAAATAGCAAAAAACAACCACTATGGCACATTTACGCTTCGAAGCACTGGGAAAATTACATGAGCGAACGACGGTAACTGTCTCAAGCCCAAGCCCTAAAGTTTCCGATTTCTTCGGAGAAAATGTTTTCGGAGCAAAGCAAATGCGCGCCTCGTTGGCGCCCGCTGTTTTTGACAAAGTCACAGCAGCCATCAAGAATCATGAGAAAATCGATCCCGCGACGGCTGATGCGGTAGCCTCGGCAGCGAAGTCGTGGGCCATGAGCAAAGGGGCAACCCACTTTACACATTGGTTTCAGCCCATGACAGGAGGGACGGCTGAAAAGCATGATTCCTTCTTCGATGCGGTTTCCGGGTTGGAGAAATTCAAAGGGAGTGAGCTCGTCCAGCAGGAGCCGGATGCTTCATCTTTTCCAAGTGGTGGAATCAGGAGCACGTTTGAAGCACGGGGGTATACCGCCTGGGACCCAACGTCGCCTATGTTTCTGTACGGAAAAACTTTATCGATCCCGACGGTTTTTGTTTCCTACACAGGAGAAACACTCGATAATAAATCCCCCCTGCTCAAGGCCCTAAAGGCTGTTGACCTTGCGGCGACGAAAGTGTGCCAGCTCTTTGATAAGGACATACAGCATGTGGTGGCTTCTCTTGGAGCGGAGCAAGAGTATTTTGTGGTCGACAAGGCTTTGTTCATGGCGCGGCCAGACCTTGTGATGGCAGGCCGAACCGTATTCGGGCATGCTCCCTCGCGGGGTCAGCAGATGGAAGATCATTATTTCGGTGCCATCCCGTCCCGCGTTTATGAGTTTATGAAAGACTTTGAATTTGAAAGTTGGAAGCTGGGTATTCCGGTCCGCACACGGCATAACGAAGTGGCTCCGAGCCAGTTTGAGGTGGCGCCACTCTTTGAGGAAGTAAATGTTGCCAACGATCACAACCAGCTGATGATGGATATCATGGGGCGCGTCGCTGAGCGACACAACCTCAAGGTGCTGTTTCATGAAAAGCCCTTTTCGGGCCTCAACGGGAGCGGAAAGCATAACAACTGGTCTTTGATAACGGATACGGGGATTAATTTGTATGCTCCATCTAGCAGCGCACGTGACAACCTCCTCTTCCTCACTTTCTTCGTAACAACCATCAAGGCTGTACACGAGTATGCCGACCTGCTCAGGGCCAGCATAGCCACTGAAGCCAATGATTTCCGCCTTGGCGCGAATGAAGCCCCGCCAGCGATCATGTCCGCATTTATCGGCAGCCAAATGGCAGCGGTATTGGATGAAATGGAGAAGAAAGGAAATGTGAAGATTGAGAAGGGTGACAACATGTATATGAAGCTCGGTATCGACCAGATCCCTGAGATTATCCTGGACGCCACCGACCGAAACCGGACTTCTCCTTTTGCCTTTACAGGAAATAAATTTGAGTTCCGTGCGGTCGGCGCCTCCGACAATTGCGCTGTCCCGATGACCGTTTTGAACCTGATTGTGGCAGACCAATTGGACAAATTCCATGATGTTGTAAGTAAAGAAATAGAGAAAGGCACTGAAAAACGCCTGGCCATCGCCAACCTGCTCCGTAAATACATCAAGGAATCGCGATCCATCCGGTTTGAAGGTGATGGTTATTCGGGAGACTGGGTTAAAGAAGCGGCCAAGCGCGGCTTGAGCAACTTCAAGAACATGCCACGGGCTGTTGAAGCGTACCTCTCGAAGGAGTCGGTATTGCTTTTTGAAAGGCATGGCGTTCTTTCCCACAAGGAGTTGGAGGCTCGGCAGGAAATTCGCCTGGAATCCTATATCAAGCGTGTGCAGATTGAGTCGAGAACGGTGGGCGACCTGGCAATGAATCATATTATCCCAACAGCGATTGCCTATCAGAATAAGTTAATTCAGAATGCCAATGGATTGAAGAGCCTAAACATGGATAACAAGGCCGTCATCCAGACCATTAAAGAGGCATCAGAATACATCGACATAATAAGGAGCGGAGTGCGTCAAATGACTGAAGAGCGCAAGCGGATCAACAAGATCACGGATACACACAAGCGGGCGTATGCCTACTGCGATGATATCAAGGAGAAGTATTTTGACAAAATTCGCGATGCCGTCGACAACCTGGAGTTACTTGTGGATGATGAGGACTGGCCGTTGGTGAAATACCGCGAGATCCTGTTCCTGCGCTAAGCGACCGAAAATTAGAAGGGCGACACCTTCACGGAGTCGCCCTTTTTTTGTGCTGCCTTCCTAGGCGAGGCCAATGACCGGAGCCCCATCAAGGCCAGAACGTGTAGGTAAACGCAAAATGCAGTGTATACGATGATCACAACCAATGACCATCGATTTGCTTTTTCGCCCGCCGACTGAATTAACGCAAAAGTTACCAGAGGTAATACTTGAAGGGCGTGGAGTGCCACGAAGTGTGCTGCACGTATATCGCCGGCCACTGTGCTCCAGTTTACGATGGGCAAACCTGGGCCGCCGTCTGGGGCGCCGACGGTATGCGCGAGATGGGCAACCATCCACCCTCCGGAAATACTACCCAGCAAGAAGAGGAGGAGCCCGCTACGCCAGGCCCAAAGAGACGGGCCTGTGATCGTGATGTTTTTGGAGAAGAAGATGATCACAGCGTAAAAGTTCAAGACCGTGTTGATACCGATGAACCAACCCATGACCCCGAAGACGATTCCATCAAATGCGGTATAGATATTAAAATGTGATGTCGTTCCTCGAAATGACTGAAGATAAATGAGAGCAACTTCTACGACCATGGTAATGATTAATCCAGTGGTGATCACACGCCTTGCGCGGTGATTGGAAGTGTACTCCAACAGCCAGCCAAAGGTCCAGGCATAGGCTGCAATGGAGGCGGCGAATTTCATCGGCTTGATCCAGGCATTGATTCCCAGGATCAGGGTGTTATCGCTCAGGTACATAAC
>JANNAZ010000157.1:0-8335 GCA_031384895.1 Cyclobacteriaceae bacterium
GCAAGATGTTTTCTACCAGTTTGTGGCCGGTTTTGAGACGATTGGCTCGCTCGACCGGATTACCTCATGGCTGTATAGCGTAGCCCGGAACAAAATCATTGACGGCTACCGCCGGGATGCCGCGCGGCCGAAACGGACCACACTTGATGGAGGGATAACCCTGGAAGATGATGCCCCATTGACGTTGCAAGAGATACTTCCTGACCTGGACAATACACCAGAGGGAACCCTGCTCCGGGATGCCATTTGGGATGAGATTTCACTCGCACTAGACGAACTGCCGGCAGAGCAGCGGGAGATTTTCATCCAGAATGAAATTGAAGAGCAGAGCTTTCGGGAGATATCCGAAAGGACAGGTATCTCGATCAATACGTTGCTGTCGCGAAAGCGATATGCCATCCTTGCCTTGCGCAAACGGCTGCAACGCTTTTATGATGATGTAGTTGGAGAATAATTAAAATGACTAAACGCATGCAAATGCAATCGATATGAAACTTACCCGAATACTTAAATTATCAGCGATTGGCCTCTTCTTTGGGGCCGTTGCACTCTTCTTGTTGGCCGGCTTCATTTACCTTACCCAGGCATTGTGGAACGGACTGATTCCAGAACTCTTCGGCGGACCGGTGATTACCTACTGGCAGACCCTGGGGCTTCTTGTTCTGGCGAAAATCATCTTCTGGCCTCTAGGAGGCGGGCGAGGTCGGTGGAATCATCGCCGGGGCGGCCCTGGCCGATTCTGGGCGGCCCGATGGGAGTCCATGTCTCCCGATGACCGCGCACGGTTTAAGGAGAAGATGAAGGATAAATGGTGCGGTCCCCGTTCAATGGCGGCGCCTACTGAAACCGCACAAGCGGGTCCTGTGGCCTGAAAAGGGCCTGAAAAAAGGTTAATCTTTTTCTAGAAACCCCCAACCTATTCCAAAAACGGCCGTTGAAGGAAACTATGGAAACTTTGGATATGTGTAAAGTTTCCATAGTTTTGCGACCCATATGGAAGAAATAGACACAAAAGAAAGGATTTTAAGGGGAGCCCTGGAGCTCTTCCTAAAGTACGGCGTGCGCAGCGTCTCCATGGATGATGTGGCTCGCCACCTCTCAGTCTCTAAAAAGACACTCTACCAGTACTTTGCCGACAAGGATGAAATCGTGACCATGGTTTCAGAATTTCACATCAAGAATGATCAGGCACAATACGACGGGTTTCGCGTTTCTGCGACCAATGCCATCGATGAGTTGGTAAAGATTTCGTCATGCATCAAGAAGGACCTCCAGAAGATGAATCCTTCCTTGTTGTTTGACCTTCACAAGTTTCACCCGAAGGCCTGGGCGGCGTGGCTTAATCACAAGCAACAGTATATCGGACAGTCGATTATCCGTAACCTGAAACAAGGAATCGAAGAAGGCTTCTTTCGTCCTGAAATAAATACGGATATCCTGGCCATCGCCAGGCTGGAGTGTATCCAGCTCACCTTTGATGGTAGCGTTTTCCCGCCTGAGAAATACACACTTGCGGAGGTGAATCTTCAACTCTTCGATCATTTTATTTATGGGCTGCTGACAGACAAGGGCCGCAAGGTCTATGAGAAGTATAAGCAGCAACTCTCCAGTACATCCGAATTAATCTCTCAATAAATCGATATGAAAAAGGTTTACGTTCTCCTTGCAGCGCTCTCGCTTTCTTTCCTGATGCAGGCGCAGGATCAGACAACAGGTTCATTCACGCTCGAGCAAGCCATTCAATATGCGCTGCAGAACTCGATTCGTTCCAAGAATGCGATGCTGGATCAACGCATTGCCAGAGCGAAAGTCAATGAGACCATCGGAATCGGTTTGCCACAGATTTCGGGCTCGGCCTCCTTGGTCAATAACCCGCAGCTGCCCAGGTTCTTTACAACCTATAGCGGTCCCAGTGGATTTCTTGGGGACCTCTCCACCGTGCCCGGTATCCAGGTAGGGGATGTGGTCGCCGCTCAGAACTTCTTTCAGTTGAAGAATTCTGGCAATGCGAGTCTGACACTGAATCAGTTGATATTCAATGGATCTTATCTTGTTGGCTTGCAGGCGGCCAGTACGTACAAGGACCTGGCGCTGAAAACCACAGAGCAGACCCAGGAAGATATTATCCAACAAGTAACCAAGGCTTACTATGGTGTGCTCATTAACTGTGAGCGTACTAGACTTTTCGAAAGCAACATCGCCCGTGTGGATACTTTGTTGCGCAACACCCGTGAACTTAACCGGAACGGTTTTGCCGAGAGCATCGACGTCGACCGTGTACGTGTGACACTGAATAATCTGCGTACCGAGCGCAACAAATTTCTCAACCTAAACGAGCTGGCGCTTCAGGTCTTGAAATTCCAGATGAGTTACCCTTCTGATCAACCAATTGAAATTGTAGGCAATATTCAGGATGTCCAGGTCGACACGTCGATGTCGCAGTATAGCCGGGAAGGATGGACCTATAACAGTCGCCCAGATTATAAAGTACTTGAAGTGAACAGACGGCTGCAAGAGCTCAACGTGAAGAACCAATATGCGGAGGGCGCACCGGTAATATCAGCTTTTGGAAACCTCGGGATGTCCACACAGTCCCAGGATATCAGCGGCCTTTTTAGTACAAATTCCGCAATCGCAGATGATTCCAGATTGGGTCCGGACAAATGGTATGGTTTTTCGCAAGTTGGTGTAAGTGTAAGTATGCCAATTTTCACGGGCCTTTCACGCACCAACCGAATCCAGCAAGAGAAATTGAGGTTGCTGCAGATTGACAACTCGTTTGTTAACCTGAAGAATTCCATCGACCTGGACATCAAAAAGTCATCGTTGAGCTTTGAAAACGCGCTGAGTACACTGGTTTCTCAGCGAGAGAATCAGGAACTCGCCGGCAATGTTGCCCGTGTAACCAAAATCAAATATGAGCAAGGCGTCGGCTCGAGCCTGGAAGTAACCGATGCGGAAAGCAGCCTCCTCGAATCACAGACAAACTACTATTCGGCTCTTTTTGATGCCATGGTCGCCAAAGTTGATCTTGACAAAGCCTTTGGTCGCCTTCTTCCTTCAACATATGAAAACAATAGTCTAATCAAATCCGGTAAATAAGCACGCTGATGAAAACAAGATTTTACATTCCACTCCTGTCCGTAGTCGTATTCGCCGGTCTCCTGGCTGGCTGCAGTGCAGCCTCAACAGACAAAAAGGCTCAACTTGAAAAATTGAAAGAGGCCCGAGCCAAACTTGAAGGAGACATAAGAAAACTGGAGACCGAAATTGGGCCTTCCAATGCGACGCCGGCGACAGTGAAATCGCGCGAAGTTGGAGTCATGCTGCTTGTTCCTAAAAAGTTTGATCATTTCGTTCAGACACAAGGTTCTGTAGAGGCAGTTGACAACATTCTCGTGAGCGCAAAAACGATGGGTGTATTGTCTTCTGTGTATGTACGGGAAGGGGAGGTTGTGAAGAAGGGCCAGGTGCTCGGTCAGATCGACAACTCAATCATCGTTAGTAGCATTAACGAACTGAAGTCATCGATCGAGCTGGCGAATACGGTTTATCAGCGTCAGAAAAACCTGTGGGATCAAAAGATCGGTACGGAAGTTCAGTACTTACAAGCCAAAAATAACAAGGAGAGCCTGGAGAAACGGCTGGCTACACTCAACGAACAGTTGGAGATGAGCAGGATCAAATCTCCCATTGATGGTTCGGTAGATGAAGTGGACGCAAAAATCGGGCAGAATGTTGCCCCAGGAATGCCTGCTTTCCGCGTTGTAAGCTTTGACAAACTGAAGATGAACGCGAATGTCTCTGAGGCATATGTTGTCAAGATCAAGACGGGCAACAAGGTGGTGGTTTCATTCCCTGACATAAATAAAGAGATCGAAGCCAAAGTGACATTTGTCGGTAAGACCATTAATCAGCTTTCACGGACATTTCCCATCGAAGTGGACCTTCCGTCTTATCCAGACCTACGTCCCAATATGAGTGGTGTACTGCGTGTAATCTTTGAAACCGTTGCAGAGGCAATGACAATACCGGTGAATGTCGTCCAGGAAATTAACGGAAAGAAAGTTGTTTACATCGCCGTCAAAGAAGGCGAGCAAATCATTGCACGCCGCAAAGTTGTGGTTGTGGCAGGAGTATATGGGAACCTGGCACAGGTTACCGGACTTACCAACGGAGATCAAGTGATCACTGTCGGATATCAGGGGTTGAATGATGGAGAAGTTGTAAAGTTCTAATTGTATGCAAGACAGCGAAAAAGAGTTTAAGCCCACCAGTTGGGCAATTGACAACCGGGTCAGTGTTTACATAGCCACGATTTTCATAAGCCTGGCAGGTATTATGACCTACATCGGCCTGCCGAAGGAAAATTTTCCGGAAGTCGTATTCCCACAGATTTTTGTGGCGACCGTTTATCCCGGAGCGTCACCTTCCGATATCGAGAACCTGATCTCCAAAGAAATTGAGAAAGAGGTCAAGTCTATCTCGGGTGTAAAGAAAATCAAGAGCAACTCGGTACAGAGCTTTTCCAATGTGATTATTGAGTTTGAGACCGATATCGATGTCAAGAAGGCCAAACAGGAAGTCAGCGATGCCGTTGACCGGGCCAAGCCAAATCTCCCCAGTGACCTGAAAGACGATCCGCGTGTGATCGAAATCGACATTTCGGCTGTGCCTATCATGAATGTCAACCTCTCGGGCGACTACGACTTGACGACCTTGAAGAAATATGCCGAGCAGATGCAGGATGCCATTGAGAGCATCCGGGAAATTCGCCGCGTGGACATCATTGGCGCACTGACCCGGGAAATCCAGATTAATGTGGATATGTTCAAACTCGCTTCGGCGGGAGTGAGCCTTGATGATATTGAAAATACAATCCGGGGAGAAAACGTCATTATCCCTGGCGGCCAGCTTTCCGTCGACGGCATGAAGCGGTCACTCACGGTGAATGGCGAATTTGTTTCTGCCGAACAACTTTCCAATACGGTTGTTGGATCAACCAAAGGCGGTAAAATATACCTGAAGGACATCGCAGAAGTGGTAGACTCACACAAAGAGCAAGAAAGCTTTGCGAGGTTGGATAAAAAGAATGTCGTAACACTAAACGTAATCAAGCGCAGTGGAGAGAACCTTGTTATTGCCTCCGATCAAATCAATGAAATTGTAGCCAACTATAAAGCCAACATTCTCCCCCCTGGCGTAGAGGTAACCATCACCGCCGATCAATCGGAAAATACCCGCACGACACTCCATGACCTGATCAATACGATCATCATTGGCTTTGTGCTGGTTACGCTTATCCTTATGTTCTTTATGGGTGCAACCAATGCCTTCTTTGTGGGCTTGTCGGTACCACTGTCCAGTTTTATTGCATTCCTCGTTTTTCCGACGTTGGGGTTCACGCTCAATCTGATGACCCTCTTCTCGTTTCTACTTGCACTGGGAATCGTTGTAGATGATGCGATCGTAGTGATTGAGAATACGCACCGGGTGTTTGACAACGGTAAGGTGCCAATCCGCAAAGCAGCCAAGATTGCCGCTGGCGAGGTCTTCCTTCCTGTATTATCAGGTACATTGGTTGTGCTGGCTCCGTTTATCCCTTTGGCTTTCTGGCCGGGAGTGATCGGGAAGTTCATGTATTTCCTGCCGATCACACTCATCGTAACTCTGCTTGCCTCCTTATTGGTAGCATATATCATGAGCCCTGTTTTTGCCGCCGATTTCATGACGGCGCATGACCATGATCATGAAAGCAAAAGCAAATTTACGCGTGGATTCAAGGTCACTTCAATCGTATTCGCTTCGCTGGCCCTCATGTCGTACATCGTCGGCTGGTTTGGACTAGGGAATTTTGCTGTTTTCATGTACGCCATGTATGCCTTGCATCACTTCTGGCTCAGCCGTGTGATCTCTCATTTCCAGACTGACTTCTGGCCGGGAGTGCAGGCAGGATACAAGAAAATGCTTGCTTACCTTCTGCTTGGATATCGACCATTCAAAGTATTCGTAGGCGTAATTGCGCTTTTCTTCTTCTCGATTTGGTTCACCGGAGTTCGTAAACCTCCTGTCGTATTTTTTCCAAACGGAGATCCAAACTTTATCTTTACCTACATCACGATGCCAATAGGTACAGATCAGCATGTTACTGACTCCATCACCAATATTGTTGAGGAACGTGTGATGGGTATTGTTGGTGTTGCAAATCCCATTGTAGAGTCGATCATTTCCAATGTTGCCATAGGCGCATCGGAGGACCAGTTCGCGGGTACGAATGCGCAACCGCACCTGGGCAAGGTGACTGTAGCTTTTGTTGGCTTTGCGAAGCGTGATGGACAATCGACCAAAGTCTATCTGGACAAAATCCGTGAAGGGGTTCATGGTATTCGGGGAGCCGAAATATCCGTGAATCAGGAAGCCAACGGCCCGCCAACAGGCAAGCCAATTAATATTGAGATTGCTTCCGAAGACTTTAATATTCTGGTTGCTGCAGCGAACCGTACGAAACGGTACCTGGATTCGCTCCAGATCCCTGGAGTCGAAGAATTGAAATCCGATTTCCAAAGTGATAAGCCTGAGATTATTGTCACCATTGACCGGGAGAAGGCTAATCGCGAGAGTATTTCTACTGCGCAGATTGGTATGGCGCTGAATACAGCCATCAATGGAAAAGAGATATCCAAGTTTCGCGATGCCAACGATGACTACGAAATCACACTGCGCATCCGCGAGGATCTCCGGAACGACATCAATACATTAATGAATCTGCCGCTTACCTACCGCGACATGAGTGCCGGTGGCAAAGTCCGTGAGGTTCCGCTCTCAGCTGTAGCTAAGATTGAGTATTCCAACAGTTATGCTGGGATCAGACGCATTGATCAGAAGCGGGTCATTACAATTTCTTCCAATGTGCTGGGAGACTTCAATGGCAATCTGGTCGTGGCCGAAATTCAAGACCGTCTTAGCTCGCTTTCTGTTCCAGAAGGTGTGACGATCCGAATGACCGGTGAACAAGAAGACCAGAAAGAAACACAGGACTTCCTCGGAATTGCTTTTATGATTGCCTTTGGGTTGATCTTTATGATCCTGGTAACACAGTTTAACTCCACCAGCAAACCGTTGATCATCCTGTCAGAGATCGTCTTCAGTATCATCGGGGTGTTGATCGGTTTTTCATTATTCAAAATGGAAATATCTATTGTCATGTCTGGGGTGGGCGTTATGGCCCTGGCTGGCATAGTTGTGCGAAACGGGATTCTTCTTGTGGAGTTTACCGATCTCCTTCGCTCACAAGGCATGGAGTTGCGTGAAGCCATTGCTGAAGCCTCCAAGACCCGGATGACGCCCGTGCTGTTGACGGCCATGGCCGCGACACTCGGTCTTATTCCGTTGGCCGTTGGTTTGAACATTGACTTCGTTACGATGTTCACGGAATTTAATCCGCATATCTTCTTTGGCGGTGACAACGTAGCCTTCTGGGGGCCGCTTTCATGGACCATGATCTTTGGATTGATCTTTGGAACCTTCCTGACCCTGTTCCTTGTGCCTACGATGTATCTGATGGTGGCGCGCCTTAAGGAGCGCATCCTTGGGCCTAAACAAGCACCAGTATCCGGTGAGGATCGTGCAGTGGCGATGAACTAAAATCAGCACAAAGCCGTCTTAAAGAAATAGGACGGCTTATTTTAAATTTATGCGATATCGAATCATGACACTCTTCCTTTTCGTATTCTTCTTCCTGCTTATCGATGTGTACTTCTTTCAGGGAGTGCTTTATGCGAGCAAGAACTGGTCTCTGCTTTGGAAGAATGCTATTCGGATCGGCTTCTGGATCCCAACAGTTTTTGCACTAGTAGCGGTTATTTGGTGGACGTTTGGGAACCCATATAGCATCAGCGCGAGTACACGGAACTTTTTGATTACGGGTGTTGTGGCTGCTTACATTTCAAAAGTTCTGGGCATCTTGATTCTCTTCACCGAGGATTTGTATCGCGGGATTCGGTGGGTGGCTTCGTACGTTGGTGCGGGCACAGCAGAAAAGCTGCCAGGCGTAATTATACCGCGCTCTGAATTTCTGTCAAAGGTTGCCGTTGCAACCGCAGCGCTGCCACTGGGTGCCTTTGCCTATGGGATCATTTCTGGCGCCCACGATTACCGCGTTCGACGACTTACGGTAAAATTGAAGAACTTCCCCAAGTCCTTTGACGGGATGCGCATCGGTCAGATTTCGGATATCCATTCCGGCAGCTTCTGGAACAAGGTCGCAGTAAAAGGGGGTGTGGAAATGCTGCTGAAGGAGAAGCCTGATATGATCTTCTTTACTGGCGACCTGGTC
>JANNAZ010000161.1:0-1957 GCA_031384895.1 Cyclobacteriaceae bacterium
GGCTCATGTATTGACTGATGTAACTAACAAGTTTAGGAATACCATGCACGAGATCCGAGGTGTTGCTGTCTTGCATGGTTACGCCATTTACCCGAAGCCATAAGCGAAGGTTATGCGGCCTGGTGATCTCGTCTTTGGTTACCAGGTAAGGCCCCAATGGCGCAAAGGTGTCACAACTCTTGCCCTTCACCCATTGCCCGCCTTGATTCAGTTGGAAATCGCGTTCACTGACATCATTATGAAGCAGGTAACCAGCTACATAGTCCATCGCTCGATCGGTGCTTACATAGGTTGCCTTTTTGCCAATCACAACGGCCAGCTCCACTTCCCAGTCGGTCTTGACCGAATTCCTGGGAATAATAATGTCGTCAAACGGTCCGACAATGGAGGATGTCGCCTTCATAAAAATCACCGGCTGTTCCGGCACCTCCATGCCGGATTCTTTTGCATGAAGTGAGTAGTTCAGTCCGACGCAAATGATCTTTGATGGTCGCGCAATAGGTGGGCCGAGCCGGGTTGTCCGTATTACTTCGGGGCAACTTTTTTGGTTTTTGGAAAACCAGGTGTTCAGTCTTGTCAAACCATCGCTTCCGAAAAAGTCTTCTGACCAATCCGCTCCAAACGCGCTACAGTCCAAGCGCTTTCCATCGGCAGCCTGTATGCCTGGCTTTTCTTTTCCAACCTGACCAAATCGAATCAGTTTCATGTTTACATTTTTAGTCCTATGAATCCACCATCTATGGGAAAGTTGCAGCCGGTAATGAAATCTGCCTCATCCGAGCAGATGTACAAGGCCATCGATGCCACTTCCTCGGGTGTCCCCATACGGCCGACCGGCTGAGTTGCTGCCAGCTTGGCAAACATTTCCTTTTCTTTCCCGGGGTAATTATTGGCAAGGAAGCCGTCTACAAACGGCGTATGCACCCGCGCTGGTGACAAGGAATTGCATCGGATCTTCTTGTCAACGTAGTCGCGCGCGATGGACAAAGTCATGCTGAGAACAGCGCCCTTCGTCATCGAATAGGCGAAGCGATCAGGGATACCAACAACAGCAGCAACAGATGCCATGTTAAGGATAACCCCTCCTCCTTGCTTCACCATTGTTCCGATCACCGTCCTGGAGCAATTATAGACACCCTTAACATTGATCTGAAACATCCGGTCCAGGTCTTCCTCAGTAGTTTGATCAATATTACCAACGTGCGAAATGCCGGCATTGTTGACCAGGATGTGCACCGGTGCGGCGACCTGAGCGAAAGCAGCAGTCACTTCCTTGCTGTTGGAGACATCGCACTTCACAAAGTGGGCGTTCAATCCCACAGCCTTCAAGTTTCGTTCTACTTCAGCGCCGCTATCCGGATTGACGTCGAGAAAGGTGACGTTCCCTCCTTCCGAAGCAAAACGTTTTGTGATGGCGAGTCCAATGCCACTGGCACCTCCCGTCACTACGATGTTCTTGTTCTTTAGACGCATGCTCGTTGTTACTTACGTTTCAATTCCTCTTGCCATACCGGGCCATCCGGGTAGGCGTATTGTTCCATAGCGTTTCGCTTCATCTCGATGCTATAGCCTGGCTGCTGAGGCACCCTATATCTTCCCTGGCGGATTACCACCGGGTCAACGAAATGCTCGTGCAAGTGATCCACGTATTCAATCATCCTTCCTTCCATGGTCCCGCTGATGCAAATGAAATCGATCATCGAAAGGTGCTGGACATATTCACAGAGCCCCACACCTCCCGCATGCGGACATACCGGGATGTTAAATTTGGCTGCCATCAGCAAGATCAACAAGTTCTCGTTGACTCCTCCGACTCGGCAACTATCAATCTGGCAAATCCCAAGAGCTTTCGCCTGCATGAATTGCTTGAACATGACCCTATTTTGGCAATGCTCGCCTGTGGCTACCTTGATTGGGCTTACTGCTTTGGCAATGGCCGCATGACCGAGTATATCGT
>JANNAZ010000164.1:0-5268 GCA_031384895.1 Cyclobacteriaceae bacterium
TAGATACCAGTCAATTGTCATGTCAATTCCATTATCTAAACTTGTCGTTGGCCGCCAACCCGTAAGTTCCGAGAATTTTGAAATATCAGCCACGAAATTTCTACTCTCAATTGCTGGCAGATCATGTGGCGGAGCAATAGTTATTAAGTCCGCCCGAACGCCTGTTTTTCCGGCTACGCGGTCTACCACTCGCTGAAAAGCACCATGAATTGATATCCCGCTTCCGGTGCCAATGACAAAGTGCTGCCCTGAAACTTTGGCAATATTCTCGGCCGCAAAGATAAACGCCCTAGCCACGTCTTCTATATAGACATAGTCTCGAAGAAATTCTCCAGTGCCATAAACCGTCAAGTCCTCTTTCCTCATAGCTCTTCCAATCATCTGGTTCAGTATTCCGCGGTCTGCACTGCTGCTTTTCGGGCCCGGTCCGTATACATTGGCAAGACGTAAGACTGCGCCTTTTACTGTACCCTTTGCAGAATAGTGCTTGATATAATTTTCAGCGGTAAGCTTATGAATATCATAAATCGTAACCGGCCGATCGGCATGGCCTTCGCCAACAGGAAGATGGGGAGTAAAACCAGCTTCAGTTACCGTCCCAGAAAAAATAAGCGTCGGTGAAATCTTCAATTCCCTGCACTGCTCCAGCATGCGCAGTAACGGACTGACATTTACCGCCAAATCTCCCAGAGGATCAGCGTTTGAAACACCAATGCTCGTTTGAGCGGCAAAGTGATAAACAATATCAATTCCCTGAAGCAGGGTGCCCCAAATGTCTGGGTCTCTTAGGTCTCCTTCACGGTTCTCAATTCGAATATTCTCGCCAAAATCGAACTCAAGCCATTGCGTCCCCACACGGTCAAAACGAATTACTACGCAAGGTGTATCTTTCAACTGATGGATAACGCTATAGGCCAGATATCCGTTTCCTCCAGTAATTAAAATAGATTTTTGCCGAAAGAATTCATGATTCATAACTGTGGACGCTCCCTGTTTCCAGAGAGTCATTAAACTCTTTTGAACAATATATTACAGTACTTCTTTACCTGATACTCTTCCGGAAAATTACTCTGATTGTAGGGCCGATCAAGTACACTTTTGTATATCGGGTCATAGCCCAGCGATTTCATGAACTTTATCAATTCATCGATGTTGAGAAACAAGAATGGAATTACGGTTCCGGAAAGATTTCGTTGGGCCGTAACATAAGTTACATTCTTTCCAGCGGCTAACTTGATAAAGAAAATAAACTTTGGGTTATATCGGGTCAGCTTTGTTAATACCGACTCGTAATCCTCAAAATACTGCAGCGCACTCTTAACAAATACGATGTCAATGTCTTTTACGTCATTCGGAAAATCATCGTAAAATTGAATGCGTTGATCCCCCTTAAACAGTTCCCGACCCGCTTCGCAAACTGGTGGAGTATCAATAATCGAGTATGTTATATCGCCTGGCTTCTCCAAACATCCAAGCATAGCCAAATAACCAATGCCCATTCCACCACCCAACTCCAGTATGTTCAGTTTGCCATTGGTATTATTTGTTAATGACGCCACCAAAGGCAAGAAGCTATTCTCTTCTTCGAGATGGTAAGGGAGAGGGTAGTCAGTTGAAAGCTTAACAATTGCTTTCTTCATTGTTTCCAGCGCTTGCTTTGTCAGGGTTTCTGAAAAATATCCTTTCCCTGAGCTCGGGACTTCGCTGAATCTATCGTAAACCCCTTTCCAATATTGCCTCAATTCATACTCACCTTTTTTGATCATCAAAAGATAACTAAGAATTCTTCCAGGCAGAATGGCTTTTAGCAAGGGTTTAAGAATTGAAATCATCCTGTATTTATGTGAAACCTCACTTGATCAAAGATCTCATCCAATCATACCCAATGGCTGGATCATCATGGCTTATTCTCACTTCATCGAGAATATCATAGATTCCCGAAGTGACATATAATACCAGCATAGGACCACTGATACACTTATACCCGTGGACAACGCCGGGAGGAAACTTATACACCACAGGCGGGTAATTATCCCCTGCCAGGATTTCC
This sequence comes from Cyclobacteriaceae bacterium, assembly GCA_031384895.1. GTDB lineage: Bacteria > Bacteroidota > Bacteroidia > Cytophagales > Cyclobacteriaceae > ELB16-189. The sequence goes on from JANNAZ010000164.1 coordinate 2,051, forward strand.
AGTGTATTACCATAAGTCTTTGACCCTTTCCTAGAATCATGAAGCACAACTTTTGCAGCACCTTTTAGCACACACGTCCATTGCGTTTGAACCTTGTGTGCATGCCAGGCCTTAATCACTCCGTGATGCACAAACGAATGGCTTAATTGACCGAACCCTTCCTTGAAGAAATCATCGGAACTTCGGATAAGCTCCTGGAAAAATCCACGCTCATCGTCGTGCTTGATTAAATTCTTTATTTCAACACCATCAATCATACTATGCATTATGAAAATCAATCACCGCTTGAATGGTTTTTGCAACATCCTCATCAGACAACTCTGGGTACATGGGCAGAGACAATATCTCATTCGCTACGCGTTCCGTAACAGGTAGTCGCTCTGCTCCCTTTAGACGGCCCACATAGGCCTTTTGCTTATGTATCGGCACTGGATAATGTATGCCGGTTCCGATTTCCCGATCGGTAAGATATGCTCTCAACTTGTCGCGATCCTTTGTCCGAACAACATAGAGATGATAAACGTGACTCGCACCATCGCGTTTTACAGGAATCTCCAAACGAGTTCCAGAAAGATGTTTGTCATAAGTCTCTGCAATGCACGCTCTTCGGCTATTGTCGGCATCAAGTGTTCCTAGTTTTACCCTAAGGACCGCGGCCTGGATTTCATCGAGTCGAGAATTCCAACCAGCAAGATGAGAGATATAGCGCTCTGCCCATCCGTATTCCCGGATTAACCTCATTCGCTCTGCCAGTTCAGAATCATTTGTCACAACTGCACCCCCGTCTCCGATGGCTCCCAGGTTCTTTGTAGGATAGAAACTAAAGCATGAAATGTCCCCAAAAGAGCCTGCCCTTCTGTCACCATAGCGTGCGCCGTGAACCTGGGCACAGTCCTCAATCACTTTCAGGTGGTGCTTCTTGGCAATCGCCAATATCTGATTGAGGTCTGCGGGAAGACCATAAATATGAACTGGTATTATCGCCTTCGTCTTCGGGGATATCAGTGATTCAATTTTTGAAGGATCCATCGCATAATGCGCCTCTTCAATATCAACCAGGACTGCTGAAGCGCCGCTGAGCTCAATCGCAGCAACAGTTGCAACTGCAGTATGGGAAACCGTCAAGACCTCATCTCCGGGGCCAATGCCAAGTGCCGCCAAGGCAACATGAAGTGCTTCTGTGCCGCTTCCAACACCCACGGCATGTTTAACACCTATATAATCGGCAAACTCTTTCTCGAACAGTTTCGATTGCTCACCCAGTATATACCAGCCGCTATTCAGGGTTTCCATAATTGCCGCTTCGATTTCGGCTTTATGGGAAGTGTATTGAGCTTTGGGCGAGCTGAAATGAACCATAACTCAGGCTAGATTATATGCACTTTGGGTACGTAGGAAATAAATTTTCCTCCGCCCGCCGTGAAGTTCTTTTCCTTGGCAATGATCTCTTCACCATGATTCCACGCAAACAACAAGGCATAATCTGGGTAATGCGCTGCAAATTCATCATAGTGCCTAACCGGAATGTGAGCTCCCGGGCTAAATTTTCCCTGCTTGATGGGGGTTGTATCAGAAATAAATTCAACCAGATCCGGAGTAATTCCACAATAGTTTGTGACCGTTGTGCTCTTTGAAGTTGCCCCGTAGCCCACCACTCGCTTTCCATCCTTTTTCAATCGGTTCAGAAGGCTCATCAACTCTTCCTTCGAATTCTCAACATTCCGCTTGAATCGTAAATACGTTTCCGGTACCTCTAACCCGAGCGACCTTTCTTTCTCACGTTGTTTAGTGACCCGCGAAGACACCGGATGAGCTCCCTGGTGGCCAATGATATATCTCATTGACCCACCATGGGTAGTCTGTGGCGCTATGTCAAATACCTCCATCCCATGCTGCTCAAAGAGAAAACTGACAGATCCTACAGAAAAATAGAATGCGTGTTCGTCATAAATCTGGTCATAGGATGTTTTCTCAATGATGTCTCCGAGGTATGGGTCTTCAAACATGACTACGCCCTTGGGCTTCATCAGTAGTTTGATACCGGATACAATTGAATGCATATAGGGTATATGACACATTACATTGGCCGCCATATAGGCATCTGCCTGGCCATATTCTGCTACAATTTTACGCGCAACGGCTTCGTCAAAAAATTCAGATATGCAATTTATTCCTTTTTTCCTGGCCACTTCCGCCACATTTGCTGAAGGCTCAATCCCCAAATGACGAATTCCTTTCTTCGCAAAATGCTGTAAAAGAATTCCGTCGTTACTGCCAATTTCTACAACAAAGGGATCAGAAGATGTCAGGTGTTCACGCTGAACAGTTTCAGCAAAGGACTCAAAATGCTGAGCCATTCTCACCGATGTGGAGGAAAAAAACGCGTAGTTTTCATGGAACATTTTCTCGCGATCAACCAGTTCTCCAAGTTGAACCATTTTGCACTTGGGGCAGAATCCTACTTTCAGTTCAAAAAAATATTCATCTTTAAATTGGTCAGGAGACAAGAACCCGTTTGCAATGGGCATTTTGCCAAATGAAATGAAGGGGGTGAATTCTTGATTACAGATCAGACACTGATTGGGCATAACAAATAATTGGTTAGTCATTAAAAGGGTAATGGGCGTATCTTCTCTTAAGAAATGGCTCCAATGGGGACGAAGACGCCAGCGAGCCGCAGGTCAGGCCAGCGCTGATAATACGTGTCTATCCAAGGTCGGATTGTACCAGTTTCCATTATTCGCAAAAATTCGAAGCAAAGGTACAAAAACCGCCTACATCATGAAAATGAATAGGCCGGCAAACCGTCTTGCTCTTCACTATCCAGTATTCAACAATCCGATACCAAAAAACTCACCGCCGGCATTCGTTATTTAACCTGATGCTTGGGGTCGTTCCTTTTGCGTGCGCTCACAGTGAGAAGAGCTTGAATGCATTAAAACAGGTGCGGAATTTGCGAAAACGTGGGGTTATGTTGATCCTTTTCAGAAACAACTCGCGATGGGCCTGTCAATCCCCATGAAATTTGCAAGAAAGGGTCATTGTAGGAAATTCCCATCTCCGATTCAGGGTGGTAAAACTCATCGCACTTGTAAAGGACATCCGCGTACTCACTCATAACAAGAAATCCATGAGCAAACCCCTTAGGAATCAATAACTGAAAGCTTTCTTCACTAGACAGAATTATTGAAAAGTGCTTCCCATAGGTGGGCTGGGAC
>JANNAZ010000203.1:0-17511 GCA_031384895.1 Cyclobacteriaceae bacterium
ACAAGATCAGCCAATCGCAAACCTTGAGTCGTGAGCAGTACCTGGACGAGCAACTGGGGTCCAGCCTGCACCGTTCGAATCTGAAAAATTGGGAAAAGCTTTTTGAGGAGGAGAGGCCTTCGCAATCGGCGTTATTCGGACAGCCGGATGCTGCTCCAGATAGTACGTCTACACCGCCCACTCCCGACCGAATGCCAGTCTTTCAAATGCAGTCAGGCTACCTGGTTCGTCCCGTCAAAAACGGATTAATGATCATCCATCAGCAGGCGGCACACGAACGGATTCTTTTTGAAAGTTATGTGAAGAAAATCCGCGACAAATCCGCCACTACAATCCAAAGTCTCTTTGCTCAAACCGTTTCACTAAGCACAGCTGATTTTACCCTGGTGATGGAAATGGAACGCGAAATCAAAGCACTGGGATTTCAGTTTGAAGTTCTTGGTAAAAATACGGTAGTGGTTACCGGCATGCCCACGGAGGCAATCGGAAAAAATGAGAAAGAACTTTTTGAGGGTCTTTTGGAACAGTTCAAGCTTAACCAATCTGCGCTAACAGTGCCCATACAAGATAACCTGGCACGGTCCCTGGCCAAGCGATCCGCCATTCGAATGGGTCAGGTGCTTTCCAGGGAAGAGCAGGACGCACTAGTCGATCGGCTCTTTTCCTGCCACAATCCCAACTATTCCCCGGACGGGAACACAACATTTTTTATTTTTGATACGTCTAAGATAGAAAGCCACTTCCGCTAATGTTCAATGTCACCCCCCTCGTACGCACCCTCATTATTATTAATGTGGTTGTTTTCATCCTTCAGAGCCTGGCCCCCATCGCGATCACGCGATTCATCGAGGGTCAAGAGATTACGCTGGGGCTCACCCAGATCATCTCGCTCTGGGGTATTGGGTCACCTCTGTTCGCGCCGTATCAGTTCTTTACCTATATGTTTGCCCATGGCGGAATGGGTCACATCTTCTTTAACATGCTGGCGCTGGCTTCTTTTGCTCCGATCCTGGAAAATTATTGGGGCGACAAGAAGTTTTTGATCTTCTACATTATTACCGGCATGGGTGCCGGCATTTTGTATGCCGTGGCGAATTACTTCTTTTTTCCGGCGACTGGCGGAAGTATGCTGGGCGCTTCTGGCGCCATCTACGGAATACTGATGGCTTTCGGTATGCTATTCCCAAACCTGGAAATCATGCTTCTGTTTCCGCCCATCCCCATCAAGGCAAAGTACATGGTCTTTCTCATGGGTATCATGACCTATGCCATGGATCGGAGTGGCTCAGTGGCTCACCTGGCACACTTTGGCGGCGCATTCGTAGCCTTCCTGCTGATTTCCATCTGGAGGAGTCAAGGAAGAAGATGAACAATGGGAACTCGCAATTGCTTAAATTCGAAGTCAATCCACAAGTCCAAATCAAGGTAACCCAATCCAATCAACCTAATCCTTAAATCAAGGCCTGTGTTAGAAGAATTCAAGAACGCGTTCAGTCGACCCAACAACAGTCACATTCAGTTGATTATTATCAACACAATTGTGTTTGCTGTGCTGGCCGTCCTCATGGTCTTCTCGAAATGGTTTGGGTTTGATTCATTTTTTACCACCGTTCATAACCAGTTCTCCTTGCCAAGTGGAATTGTTGCGTTCCTTTCCCGGCCATGGACACTTATTACATACTTCTTTAATCATGATCTCAGGGGCTTGCTGCACATCCTGTTTAATATGCTTGCCCTCTATTGGTTTGGAAAGCTCCTTGTCGAATACCTCGGCAGTGATAAGTTGATAGCCATTTATGTCCTCGGAGGTATGGCCGGCGGGGCACTCTACCTGATGGTCTACAACCTCATTCCAAATCCTCCTGAGTTCCTTGCCGGGCGAGCCGAATTGGTCGGCGCCTCAGCCGCTGTATTTGCCATTATGGTGGCCGCTGCCACCTTGTTACCCGACTACACTTTCTTTCTCTTGTTTTTTGGTCCGGTGAAGATAAAGTGGATCGCAGCGATCTATATTTTTCTTTCTATCATCGGATCGGTTGGACAAAATGCAGGCGGAGAGATTGCTCACCTCGGCGGCGCCCTGATCGGGTTTGTCTACGTCAAGCAACTTCAGGTAGGCATAAATTGGGGCGGATGGATCACCGGCACCCTCCATTGGATCGGAGGGCTGTTTGTCGCACGTCCAAAAGTCAAAGTCTCGTATCGAAAAGAAACTCCAGGGGCCCGACCCAAAGGTTCAACATGGAGTGGCATTTCACAGCAGGAAATAGACATCATTTTGGATAAGATCTCCGATGGGGGCTATGAAAGCCTTACCAAAGAGGAAAGAGAAAAGCTGTTTAAGGCGAGCAAAAAATAAGTTGAGCGTGCAGCTTGGCCTGACGCTCGGCTTTGATTCTTGGAAATATTGTTTGTCGGGTATCAGGTAATCAGCGTCGCGATTCCGAATGCCGCCGCCGCTGCCAATCCACCCACAAGTGCAACACGCATCGTACCCTTCAATAAAGGCTGTCCTGTAAGCTTGCTCTTGACAAGTCCGAACCCAATGAGACAGATCAGCGTGATGATCGATGAGTAAATAAGCCCCTCGCTGGATGTGTCTGTAAAAAAGTAAGCGCTCAGAGGAATGAGGCCTCCGATAACATAGCTCACGCCGATCACCACGGCACTCTGAAGCGCCCGGTTCTTATCCGGCCGTTCAAGACCAAGTTCAAAGCGCATCATAAAGTCGACCCATTTCTTGGGATGCTTGGCCATTTCCCGGGCAATAGTCTCCTGGAGTTCATCATTCAGGCCGTATTCCGCAAAGATCTCTTTAGTCTCCTTGATTTCAACTTCGTGAAGTTTTTCAATTTCTTCGTATTCGCGCTCTTCCTCCGCATCAAAGTGTTCAATTTCTGTTCGGCCGGCCAGGTAGCCGCCCAATCCCATGGCAATGGAGCCGGCGGCAATTTCAGCCAGACCCGCCGTGATGACTATCGCTGTTGAATCAACCGCGCCGCTCAAGCCTGCGGCCAATGCAAAAGGAACGGTCAACCCATCGCTCATGCCGATGACAAAGTCCCTGACCTTTTCTGACGATTGGAAATGCTTTTCGTAAGGACTCAGCTTCATGGACGCGTATGATAAATTGGACCCAAAAGTAAGGAATGAACACGATTAACGCATGGCCTCAACTAGGTGCGTCACTCCTAAGATTTATTGGCGAGTTGACCGCAGGCCGCATCAATATCTTTTCCCCGACTTTTTCGAATTCGTGTGGTAATTCCGTGCCGCTCCAGCAAATCCATATACATGTGGAGTGACTCATTGGAGGCCTGTTGAAACTCGCCATCATCGATGGGATTGTATTCAATGAGATTGACTTTGCAGGGTACCAGTCTGCAGAACTTCAGCAAGGCCTGTGCATGCTCCTGGGAATCATTGATCCCTTTCCAGACCACATACTCGTAGGTGACTTTCTTCTTTTGTTTCCCGTACCAGTAGACAAGGGCTTCGCCAAGTTCTTCAAGCGGCGTAGACTCATTAATGGGCATGATGGACGACCGCGTTGCATTGATTGCGGAATGAAGTGATACCGCCAGATTGAACTTCACTTCATCATCCGCCATCTTTCGGATCATTTTGGCGATGCCTACGGTCGACACTGTAAGACGCTTCGATGCCATGTTAAGACCTTGAGGCGATGTAATCTTTTCTATCGCGGTTATAACATTGTTGTAGTTGAGCAGGGGTTCACCCATGCCCATAAATACAATGTTGGTGAGCGGCCTTCCAAAGAAGAGCTCGGCCTGCTGTTGGATTGCCACCACCTGGTCATAAATCTCATGAGGCTCAAGATTGCGCATGCGCTTTAGCCGGGCCGTGGCGCAGAAACGGCACGCCAGACTGCAGCCAACTTGTGACGACACGCAAGCCGTAATCCGCTTTTCCGCGGGGATCAGAACAGACTCAACAATAAGTCCGTCGTGCAGCTTGACTGAATTCTTGATTGTTCCGTCTATGCTCCGCTGCATGGTGTCGACCTGGATATGGTTTAGGGTAAAGTTTGCTTTAAGCAACTCGCGCGTAGCCAGCGAAAGATTGGTCATCTGCTCAAAATCTTTCGCTGATTTTTTCCAGAGCCATTCATGCACTTGCTGTGCCCGAAAGGCCTTGTCCCCTTGTTGGACAAAAAACTCCTTTAGCTCATCGAGGTTGAGCTTTCGGATGTCTCGCTTTAAGGGAGATTCAGCTACCATTAGTTAATTCTTGAAAGAGTTTTTGTTTCACATTCCTTGCTGGCCAGATGGATTTTCATCAAGGTGGTAGTAAGGGTATCAATGACCAGCTGCTGGGTCATGATTCCAGACTTCTTGTCCAATAATTGTATTTCCTTTCCACTCATGCGATACCGGAAGGACGTTTTTCCTGAGCCCTTTTTCTTGCCAGTAGTAAAAATGGCTTCCTCGCCTGTCCCGTTCTTGTGGAACTCGATCACCCGGGCGACGCTGTTCTGTGTCGACCCCATGTCCTTCCGGAGTTCCTTTTCCGTTTCGGATTCGGTGAACTGGCTATCGAAGCAGGTTTTTTCTTTAACGACCTGCCAGGTGCCGACAAGCGATTGACTCTGCGCTATGTACACAACGCCAAGCAAGCAAATCAACATAATCCATTTTGTTTTCATACCCGTTGCAAATTTACGATTAATTGGACTGTCACGCACTTAGGTCCAGGATCGGCCGCCCAACGCATTTCATTTGGACTTTCGTTCCCTTTACCCGAATTTTCGCGCACAATTCAATTATGAACAAGAGTAATGCCATACTGTTGACCGCCGGCTACTTAGACAGTGACAACGGCAAGACGGCCCATGGATTGATCCGGGGTACCGAGCGTTTTACAATCCTGGGAATTGTCGACCAGAAGACCGCTGGCCGTGATGCCGGCGAGGTCCTTGATGGGAAAAAGAGAAATATTCCCATTTACGCAACCCTGCAAGAATTTGCTGCCAAGTCGGTTGAAAAAGCGAAATACTGTATCATCGGTGTGGCTACAAAGGGGGGCGTGCTTCCAGAGGAGCTACGAGTCCTCTTGAAAGAGGCAATTGAGCTCGGTTTTGGAATTGTAAATGGCTTGCATGATTACGTATCGGATCACCCGGAGCTTGTGGAACTTGCCGAACGAAATGGCGTAGAAATTATTGACGTACGCAAACCAAAGAAATTTAGTGAACTGCATTTCTGGTCGGGTGAAATTGAGCGAGTTCATTGCCCCAAAATTGCGGTGTTGGGAACCGACTGTGCATTGGGGAAACGTACCACCACTCGGTTCCTCACCGAGGCGATGAAAAAAGCAGGGTATCGTGCCGAAATGATTTATACCGGGCAGACAGGCTGGATGCAAGGAGCGAAATACGGGTTCATCTTCGATAGCACCCTGAATGACTTCATTTCCGGTGAAATGGAACATGCAATACTTCAATGTTGGGATGAGGCCAAACCAGACATTATTTTTATCGAGGGTCAGTCGAGCCTACGCAACCCCAGCGGTCCAGCGGGATCGGAATGGATCGTATCGGCAAATGCCGACGCTGCGGTTCTCCAACACAATCCGCCCCGAAAACGATACAAGGGACTAGAGGATTTTCCTGCTGATATCCCGCACCCCAAAGATGAGATTGAATTGATCCGGATTTATGGGGCGCCCACTTTGGCGCTTACTGTAAACACCATGAAAATGAAGGAAGCGGAGGCAAGGCAGTATGCAGCCAACGCCCGCCAGGAGTTGGGCATTCCCGTCATCTTGCCGCTGGAGGATGGGGTGGACGAACTGATACCCATCTTCAAGGAACTGATTGATAGATCTATCGCACAAGTATAGCCACTGAACTTATTGAACCCATGCAAATAAAAAACATTACCATTTGGAAGGCTGATCTGGGAAACACCAAGCCGTATACAATTGCTTTTAAGACAGTTGATGAAGTATTGAACGCGTTTGTAGAAATCACCCTTTCCAACGGTATTACCGGGATCGGAGCCTGCAACCCGAGCGAGTACGTCACCGGAGAGCACATGAATGATACCATGACGTCCCTGACCGATGCCAATCTGGATTTTCTTCGGGGACGGGATATCCGCGAGATCAACCAGCTACTGTTTGAGGTGACGATGAAGTTTCCGAAAACCCCGGCTGCCCGTGCGGCCATAGATATTGCGCTGCACGATGTCTTCACCAAGTTCCTGGGTATTCCGCTGGTGAAGTATCTGGGTCAGAAAATCAAATCGATGCCGACTTCCAATACCATTGGGATCAAAAATGTGGCGGATACCCTGATCGAAACGGAGGATTATCTTAAACGGGGGTTCAAAGCCATCAAAGTCAAAATCGGCAAGGATCTGGAGGAAGATATTGAGCGACTGGTGAAGATGCGTGAGAAGTTTGGCAACGCGTTCTTTATCCGCATTGATGCCAACCAGGGGTACACAGCCGCACAGACAATTGAATTTTATAACCGGACGAAATCGCTTGACATTGAATTAATCGAGCAGCCGCTTCCGGCTAAGGCAGTAGCGGAGATTCGCCAGCTACCTGAACACGTGAAATCCAAAATTGCCGCGGATGAGTCGTTGTTATCTCCAAAAGACGCATTGGAACTGGTTAAGCCACCCAAGGCAGTGGGCATATTTAACATCAAACTGATGAAATGCGGTGGCATCGGGCAGGGCCTTCAGATTGCACATATTGGCTTTCAGGAAGGCATAGACCTGTTCTGGGGGTGCAACGATGAAAGCATTATCAGCATCACAGCAGCCCTCCATGTGGCATTTGCCTGCCCGCATACCAAATACATTGATCTGTACGGAAGTCTCGATTTGGCTAAGGACATCGTGAAGGGGGGCTTCGTTCTTGAAGATGGTATCATGAGGTGCTCGGACAAGCCCGGTTTGGGTGTCGAGCGGATCGGGTGACCGAACCTGTAAGAGCCAGGGAATTGTCCCTTGTTTCACTTTTTTATCTGCGGTTCATACTCGCTTAACTTGTTGAAAATCAGGTGAATCGTTGCTTTTTTTAGAGGAGGTCTTCGGAATTCAGCGCCATGCCTGAGTTTTTTTGAATTTGGCACTTGGTAACTCCAGCCCCGTTCCTATCTTTGCAGTCCTTTTTGCGATACAAAACCCGCAAAACGGAACAAAAACAGCAAAATAGGTTTAACCATGCCTGGAATAATAGGACGTAAGATTGGGATGACAAGCGTATATGGCCAGGATGGTCAGAATATCGCCTGTACAGTCATCGAGGCAGGACCGTGCGTAGTCACTCAGGTCAAGAATCAACAGACTGATGGCTACAGCGCCCTGCAATTGTCCTTCGGAGAAAAAAAGGAAAAGAGCACATCCAAGCCGCTGGTAGGTCACTTCAAGAAAGCTAATACCACACCCAAGCGGGCTGTGGTTGAGTTTCGTGACTTCGGCGCAGAGTTCAACAACATTGCCGAGCTCGGCAAAGAGGTTCGTATTCAGGATGTGTTTGCCGAAGGTGATTTTCTGGATGCCGTAGGGACCTCTAAGGGCCACGGTTTTCAGGGGGTTGTCAAACGGTATGGCTTCGCAGGTGTCGGAGGCCAGACGCACGGTCAGCATAACAGGCTCCGCGCTCCTGGTTCGATGGGTAACGCCTCCTTTGCTTCACGTGTAATCAAAGGAAAGCGCCTGCCAGGCCGTATGGGCAACGACCGTGTGAAAGTCACCAACCTCAAGGTGGTGAAGATCATGGCCGAACATAACCTGATCCTGGTAAGCGGATCTGTACCAGGCGCGAAAAACTCAACCATAATTCTGCAAAAGTGATGGACGTAGCAGTTACAAAATACAGCGGCGAAAAAACCGGCCGTAACGTAAGCCTCTCTGCAGAGGTTTTCGGCATTGAACCCAACGATCACGCTATTTGGCTAGACGTAAAGAGTCACCTTGCTAACAAGCGCCAGGGAACTCACAAGTCCAAGCAGCGGAATGAGATTACAGGCTCATCCAAGAAAATTAAGAAACAAAAAGGTACAGGTGGTGCCCGTGCGGGTAATATCAAGAATCCCCAATTCAAAGGGGGTGGCCGTGTTTTCGGTCCAACACCACGCGATTACTCATTCAAACTGAATAAGAAAGTTAAGGATTTGGCGCGCCGTTCTGCCCTTACCTACAAGGCCAAAGATTTGTCGATTGCCGTCGTGGAGGATTTCAATTTTGAGGCCCCTAAGACAAAGCAGTACATCGCCATGTTGAAGTCGCTTGGTATGGATTCGCAAAAGACGCTTCTCGTTATCCCAGAGACAAGCATGAACATTGTTACATCGGGTAGAAACATCCGCAACACGAAAGTGATTACCGCGTCACAGATTAATACCTACGATGTGATGCATGCCGACAAGCTGATCCTCGTGGAGAGCTCGGTAGGAAAAATCGATACCCTCTTAAATAAGTAGCCCTATGAGTATCCTCAAGAGCCCCCTGGTTACCGAAAAAATATCTTCTCTCAACGAGAAGGGAAAATACGGATTCATTGTTGACGTCACTGCCAACAAAGTGGAGATCAAAAATGCCGTTGAGAAAATGTACGGTGTCAATGTATCCAAAGTCAACACGCTCAGCGTCATGGGAAAGCAGAAGGTACGGTTTACCAAAGCAGGTACGCTGGCCGGACGCAAGCCCAACTACAAGAAAGCAATTGTTACCCTTGCTCAGGGTGAAGTGATAGATTTTTATAGCAACGTATAAACGATAAGCGATGGCGCTGAAGAAACTCAGACCGATTACCCCTGGTACGCGACACAGACTGTCGCCAGGCTTTGATGACCTGACGGAAGGTCGTCCGGAGAAGTCGTTATTGACTTCTATCAAGAAGACCGGTGGCCGCAATAGCGATGGTCGGATGACGATGCGCTATATCGGTGGGGGTCATAAGCAGAAATCAAGAAACGTTGATTTCCTCCGTAACAAGTTCGGCGTTCCCGCTGTCGTCAAGTCGATCGAATACGATCCGACCCGCACAGCGCGTGTCGCTTTGCTTTATTATGCGGATGGATTCAAGTCGTATATCATCGCCCCTCAAGGCCTGAAAGTAGGCCAGCAGGTAGTATCAGGCGAGGATGTGGCTCCTGAAGTTGGGAATACCCTTCCATTATCAAAAATTCCGCTGGGTACGATCATTCACAATGTCGAGAACAAGCCGGGCATGGGAGCTTCTATTGCGCGCAGCGCGGGATCCTTTGTTCAATTGCTTGCCCGTGACGGAGATTACGCTACGCTGAAGATGCCTTCCGGTGAAATGCGGATGGTTTTGGTACGCTGCCTGGCTACCGTTGGAGCAGTTTCAAACCCTGACCACATGAACGAGTCGGTGGGTAAGGCAGGCCGTAGCCGGTGGAGAGGTATTCGTCCTCGCACCCGTGCCGTAGCGATGAACCCTGTCGATCACCCGATGGGTGGAGGCGAAGGTCGCGCTTCTGGTGGTCACCCGAGATCACGTAAAGGGTTGATTGCAAAAGGGAAGAAGACCAGACATCCGAAGAAATATTCAGATAATTTAATCATTGCAAGGAGGAAAAAATAATGGGAAGATCAATTAAAAAAGGTCCTTACCTGGACGTTCGCCTCGAGAAGAAGGTGAACGCGATGGAGCAGTCAGGAAAAAAATCAGTGATCAAAACCTGGTCACGCAGAAGCACAATTACGCCTGATCTTATCGGATTCACCTTTGCGGTGCACAATGGAAATAAGTTCATTCCGGTCTATGTTACCGAGAATATGGTAGGGCATAAGTTAGGTGAGTTTGCGCCTACCCGTACCTTCAAAGGACATACAGGTAATAACAAGGCAGAGGCTTCGGCTAAATAGATTATACGCTCATGGAAGCAATAGAAAAGAAAGTAAAGCGGTCCGTACAAAAGCGGGAAAAGATCAAAGCGGTTAAGGAAGCCGCCAAGACCGGTCCAGCGATCGCTTACCTGAAAAATGTTCCCACGTCGCCGCGCAAAATGCGTTTGGTGGCGGATCTGATTCGTGGCCAGCGCGTAGCGCAAGCATTGAATCTGCTGAAGTACGAAGCCAAGCATCCCGCGGCACGCCTGGAAAAATTGCTCATGTCTGCCATTGCAAACTGGGAGACCAAGAATAAGGATGTGAAGTTGGAGGAGGCTGATTTGTTCGTGAAAGAAATATTTGTGGATGGCGGCCGCATGCTGAAGAGGCTGCGCCCAGCTCCGCAAGGACGCGCTCACCGAGTACGCAAACGTTCTAATCACGTAACGCTCGTGGTTGATAAGATGCCCGCTCAGGCGGTGAAGGAAAAGAAGGTTGCAGTAAAAGAAACCAAGGAATAATGGGACAAAAAATTAATCCTGTCGGCTTCCGCCTCGGAATTATCCGCGGCTGGGATTCTGCATGGTTCGGCGGAAAAGAATTTGCCGACAAACTGGTAGAAGACCACAAGATCCGGAAGTACATCGATGCGCGGATCCAAAAAGGAGGCATTGCCAAAGTGGTGATCGAGCGTACCATCAAGCGTATCACCCTGACTATTCACACAGCCCGTCCGGGTGTTGTGATTGGAAAAGGCGGTACAGAGGTCGACAAGATCAAGGAAGAGTTGAAGAAACTTACAGGCAAGGATGTTCAGATCAACATCTTTGAGATCAAGCGGCCGGAGTTGGACGCACGCCTTGTTGGTGAGTCCATTGCCCAGCAGTTGGAGGCACGGATTTCCTATCGTCGCGCCATGAAGCAGTCTATTGCTTCGACCATGCGCGTAGGAGCAGAGGGAATTAAAGTGAAGTTGTCAGGGCGGTTGGCTGGAGCAGATATGGCCCGTACCGAACAGTATAAGGAGGGGCGTATTCCGCTCCACACCCTTCGTGCTGATATTGATTATGCAATTTCTGAGGCTCAGACGGTCTACGGAAAAATTGGAATCAAGGTATGGATTTTCAAAGGTGAGATTTTTGGCAAGCGTGACCTGTCTCCTAACGTAGGCATTGTTTCCCAGTCGGAAGGCAAAGCTCAGGGTGGACCGCGCAGAGCGCCGGAGCGTCCGGAGCGTCGGAGCGAAGGCCGCGGCGGTGACCGTAGAAGCGGTGGTGGCGGTGCCGGTCGCCCAGGTGAGGATAGAACAAGAAGAAGGTAAGAATAAGACTAAAAAGGGTTTTCAGTAATGTTACAACCGAAGCGTACTAAATACAGAAAGTCTCAAAAAGGCCGTGTCAAAGGAATGGCAACACGCGGTCATACAATTGCTTTTGGGTCGTTTGGCCTGAAGGCGGTTGAAATGGGATTGCTCACGGCCCGCCAATTGGAAGCCGCTCGTATAGCCGTAACCCGTGCGATGAAGCGTGAAGGCCAGGTTTGGATCCGGGTATTTCCCGATAAGCCGATAACACGCAAGCCCGCTGAGGTACGGATGGGTAAAGGAAAAGGAGCTCCTGAGTTTTGGGTAGCTGCCGTAAAGCCAGGCACCATTCTGTTTGAAGCCGGTGGAGTAACTCGTGCAACAGCATTGGAAGCTTTAAAGCTTGCCGATGGGAAACTTCCCATCAAAACAAAGTTTGTGGTGGCCCGTGATTATGTTGAATAAGCTATGAAGAATAACGCGAACGAAATTAAAGACCTGACGGTGGACGAGCTGAAGGAGAAACTTATCAGCGAGAAGGAAGCCCTGCGCAAAATGAAATTTGCTCACCAGGTATCGGCTATTGAAAATCCAATACGCATTAAGGCAACCCGTAGATCAATTGCCAGGATCAACACATTATTGCACCAGAAAGCAACGCAAAAGTAATATCCCTATGGAAAGGAACTCAAGAAAAGAGCGTATCGGAAAAGTGGTAAGCAATAAGATGCAGAAGAGTATCACGATCACCATTGACCGCAAGGTCAAGCATCCGATCTACGGAAAGTTCATGAAAAAGACGACCAAGCTCATGGCTCATGACGAAAAGAATGAGGCTGGGATTGGTGATATCGTGAAGATTATGGAGACACGCCCGCTGAGCAAAAGCAAGCGCTGGCGGTTGGTAGAGATTGTGGAGAAAGCGAAGTAAGACAGTAAACAGAAAAAGGACACAGTTATGATACAGAATGAGTCTCGTCTTATAGTGGCAGACAACAGTGGCGCGAAGGAAGTGCTGTGCCTGCACGTTTTGGGTGGAACAAGAAGGCGGTATGCTTCGGTTGGCGACAAGATTGTTGTGACCGTGAAGTCTGCTATCCCGACCAGTCAAATCAAGAAGGGTACCGTGTCTAAAGCAGTCATCGTACGGACGAAGAAAGAAGTGAGACGCAAAGACGGATCCTATATTCGTTTTGAAGACAATGCGGCGGTATTGCTCACCCCCCAGGACGAGCCTCGTGGAACCCGCATTTTCGGCCCGGTCGCCCGCGAGCTACGCGAAAAGCAATTCATGAAGATTATTTCATTGGCCCCTGAAGTATTATAAGATTATGGAAAGGAAGTTCAACAAACAGCCGAAGCTAAAGATCAAGAAGGGTGACACCGTCAAGATCATCGCTGGAAACTATCGGAGCACAACCGAAAAGGTTAACTCAGGCAAGGTATTGGAAGTGTTGCTCGAGAAGAACCGTGTAGTGGTGGAGGGCATAAACATGGTGACGAAGCACCTGAAGCCATCAGCCGGGAAGCCAGAGGGGGGAATCAAAAAGACGGAAGCGTCTATTCATATCAGCAACGTGATGCTGCTGGATCCTGCGACGGGAAAACCGACGCGCGTTGGGCGCAAGCTCAACGAAAAGGGAAAACTCCAGCGTTACGCCAAGAAAACAGGAGAATTCATTAAGTAATAAAGCCATGGCAACGCCAAGACTAAAAGAAAAATACACCAAGGAGATTGTTCCGGCGCTGAAAGAAAAGTTTCAGTATAAGTCGGTCATGCAGGTGCCCAAGATCAAGAAGATCTGCGTCAACAAAGGTATCGGCGCTGCGGTTGCTGATAAGAAAATGATCGACGTCGGACTGGAAGAAATCAGCACGATCACTGGCCAGAAGGCTGTGCCAACACGTTCAAAAAAGGATATCTCCAACTTCAAGTTGCGCGTGGATATTCCGATTGGCGTGCGTGTCACCCTGCGCGGAACACGCATGTACGAATTTTTGGATCGGTTGATGAATGTAGCCCTGCCACGTGTTCGTGACTTCAAAGGAGTGAGCGACAAAGGATTCGACGGACGGGGGAACTATACCCTGGGAGTAAAAGAACAGATCATCTTCCCTGAAATCTCTATCGACAAGGTGAGCAAGATCAACGGTATGGATATCACGTTTGTGACGTCTGCCGGTACAGATGAAGAGAGTTATGCGCTCCTGAAAGCTTTCGGGATGCCCTTTTCGAATAAAAATTAACAAGGAGTAGTATGGCAAAACTGTCAATCATTGCACGGGATAAGAAGAAGGAAAGGCTCGTGGCACGGTACAAGAAGAAGCGGCAGACCTTGAAAGAGGCAGGCGATTGGGCTGGTTTGGATAAACTTCCCCGTAGCTCATCTGCTGTTCGTCTACACAGCCGTTGCAAACTTACCGGTCGCCCTCGCGGGTACATGAGCAAGTTTGGTCTTTGCCGTAATCAGTTCCGCCAAATGGCTCACGACGGCAAGATTCCTGGAATAACCAAAGCCAGCTGGTAAGCTGAGGATACAGAAAGATTAAATAACTTTGCGGCCCCATTTTGTAAAACGATTATGACAGACCCGATTGCAGACTACTTGACCCGGCTAAGAAACGCCATTAAATCACGCCACCGCGTGGTGGAGGTGCCGGCAAGCAACATCAAGAAGCAGATTACCAAAGTGCTTTTTGATAAAGGCTACATCCTGAACTACAAGTTCGAGGACAGCGCTAACAAGCAGGGGACCATTAAGATTGCATTGAAGTACAATCCGGAGACAAAGGATCCGGCGATATCTAAGATTGACCGCATCAGTTCTCCCGGGTTGAGGCAGTACAAACAGTCGGATGAGTTGCCCAAGGTGCTCAACGGTCTCGGAGTCGCCATTTTGTCGACATCAAAAGGAGTTATTACCGACAAAGAGGCGCGCGCGCTGAAGGTTGGAGGAGAAGTATTGTGTTACGTCTATTAATAGGAAGACCATGTCACGCATTGGAAAACAGCCGATAGCAATTCCCAACGGAGTCACTTGCACCTTCTCGGAAGGCAACAAGAAGGTATCTGTAAAAGGACCCAAAGGTGAACTACACCAGGTCCTGAAGGGCGACTTTAAGGTGAAGGTGGAAAACGGAAGTATTACACTAAGCCGCCCGTCAGAGGAAAAATCAGACAGGGCTCTGCATGGATTATACCGTGCGCTTGTGGCCAATATGGTTACCGGAGTAAGCCAGGGTTACAAAGAACAGCTGGAACTCATCGGTGTGGGATACAAGGCATCGGCACAGAATAATGTGCTCGAGCTCAGCCTGGGATATTCACACAGTGTCTTTTTGGCTGTGCCGACAGAATTGAAATTGGTTGCAACCCAAGAGAAGGGTGCTAATCCGATGATCTTTCTCGAAGGCATCGACAAACAATTGGTTGGCCAAGTTGCGGCAAAGATCAAGTCCCTGCGTAAGGTGGAACCTTACAAGGGCAAGGGTATTAGATATTTTGGTGAGTATGTACGCAGAAAGGCTGGAAAAGCCGCTGCTAAATAATTGAAGATATGGCAGTAAAAACGAAAAGCACACGCCGGCAAAGAATCAAGCGCGGTATTCGCAAGGATATGGAGGGTACTTCGGTGCGCCCCCGCCTGACGGTCTTCCGAAGCAACAAGGCGATCTACGCGCAGGTCATCGATGACGCAAAAGGTCATACGGTAGCTTCTGCATCATCGGCTGAATTGGATAAGAATGCAAAATTGAATATTGAAACGTCTAAGTCGGTAGGAAAGAAGGTGGCTGAGAAAGCCCTGGCCTCCGGTGTGAAAGAGATCGTGTTCGATCGCAATGGATACCTGTATCACGGAAACGTAAAAGCTTTGGCGGAAGGTGCCAGAGAAGGCGGTTTAAAATTCTAAGCACATGACACAAAGCAACATCAGTACAGTAAAGGCTAGCGAGATCGATCTGAAAGAGAAGGTCGTCGCTATTCAGCGGGTGGCCAAAGTGGTAAAAGGTGGACGTCGATTCAGCTTTGCTGCCATTGTCGTTGTAGGCGATGGTAATGGTGTGGTAGGTTACGGTCTTGGGAAAGCCAATGAAGTAACAGACGCAATCACCAAAGGCATCGACGATGCGAAGAAGCACCTCGTGAAAGTGCCGATCATCAGAGGCACTGTTCCACACGATTCGATCGGAAAATTTGGTGGCGGGTTCGTTCTGCTGAAGCCTGCTTCCCCGGGTACGGGAGTAATTGCAGGAGGCGCTATGCGTGCCGTTCTGGAGAGTGCAGGTGTACACAACGTGTTGGCCAAGTCAAAAGGAAGCTCCAACCCACACAACGTGGTGAAAGCAACTTTCAAGGCACTGACCAGCATGCGTGATGCACGCACGATTGCACGCAACCGTGGAGTAGAATTATCAAAAGTATTTAACGGATAAGGTCATGGCGAAAGTGAAAATCACGCAGATCCGCAGCACGATAAAGCGCCCGGAAACGCAATTGAGAACGATCCAATCCCTTGGACTTGGAAGACGTGATCAATCCGTTGAAGTAGAGTATACTGCGCAGATCCAAGGTATGGTCCGCAAAGTCAGTCATTTGGTTAGTGTTAAAGAACTCTAAGAAATCATGAAGCTGCATACACTCAAGCCGGCTGCCGGCTCCACGAAAACGAACAAGCGCCTCGGAAGAGGCCAGGGTTCCGGGGGAAGCACCGCAGGCCGTGGTCATAAAGGGGCCCAGTCCCGTTCAGGGTACCATAAGAAATTTGGTTTTGAAGGCGGACAGATGCCGTTGCAACGACGCATCCCTAAGTTCGGCTTCAAGAATAACAACAAGATTTACTTCAAGGCAATTAACCTCGATGCACTGGAAGAATTGGCTCAGAAGTCTAAAGCCCCTGCCCTCACCATTCAGTTGATGGTGGAGAACGGTATCGTAGGAAAGAAGGACAAAGTAAAAGTCCTGGGACGTGGTGAATTGAAAGCAAAAGTGTCTGTTGAAGCACATGCGTTCTCTGTCACAGCAACAAAAGCAATTGAAAATGCTGGCGGCAGCGCCACAACAGTAAAATAAATGAAGCGATTCTTTACCACCATAAAGAACATTTTCTCCATCGAGGACCTGCGGGTGCGGATCCTGAATACGATTGGATTTCTGATTATTTTCCGTCTGGGATCTTACATCGTATTGCCAGGCATCGATGCCAACGCATTGTCGGGAAATCAGGGCGGTATCTTTGATTTGCTCAATACGTTTCTTGGAGGCTCTTTTAGTCGGGCATCCATTTTTGCCCTGGGGATCATGCCGTATATCTCCGCTTCGATCGTCGTTCAGCTCCTTACGGTAGCGGTTCCGCATTTCACGAAAATGCAGAAAGAGGGAGATAGCGGAAGAAAAAAATTAAACCAATTTACGCGCGTACTGACCATCGCCATCACGGCCGCCCAGTCGTACGGGTATCTGCGCGCAACCATCAATGCCGAGGCCATTTTGAATCCGGGATTGTTCTGGACCATGTCTTCGATCATCATTCTTGTTGCGGGCACCATGTTCTGTATGTGGCTTGGCGAGCGCATTACGGACAAGGGTATTGGCAACGGTATTTCGATGCTGATCATGATTGGTATTGTATCACGCTTTCCAACTGCCTTGTATCTCGAAGCAACGGGCAAAGGAATGAGTGGCGCATTGTTGTTCATCCTTGAATTGTTGGCGCTGTTCTTTGTCGTGGTGGGTGTGATCGCGCTGACACAGGCTACACGCCGAATTCCGGTACAATATGCCAAGCAAGTCGTGGGCAATAAGCTCTACGGCGGCAAGAGAGATTTTATTCCCCTGAAGCTTAATTCAGCGGGTGTTATGCCGATCATTTTTGCTCAGGCACTGATGTTTATTCCCCCGCTTCTCGCCGGTATCTGGAGAGACAGCGAGATTGGCTCATATGTGGGTTCTACGTTTGCCGACTTCACGTCTTGGCAGTACAACCTGTTGTTCGCAATCCTGATCTTGTTATTCACATTCTTTTATACAGCGATCACGGTTCCTTCGAACGACATTGCTGATAACCTGAAACGTAACGGTGGATTTGTTCCTGGCATTAAGCCCGGCAAGCAAACCGCTGAGTTCATTGACGACATATTATCTAAGATTACTCTTCCGGGTGCCATTTTTCTGGCGGCCGTTGCCATCATGCCTGCGTTTGCGGTGCGTGCTGGCGTGACCCAATCCTTCGCACAGTTTTATGGAGGCACGTCGCTTTTGATCCTCGTAGGTGTTGTTCTCGACACCCTGCAACAGATTGAAAGTTATTTGCTCATGAGACATTACGAAGGGATGATGAAGTCTGGAAGAGTAAAAGGACGTTCTCAGTTTGC
>JANNAZ010000221.1:0-3602 GCA_031384895.1 Cyclobacteriaceae bacterium
CTCTGGCTGGAAAGCGCTCGAAGTTAAATCTGGTATTTATGATTTGCTTAGACTAACCTATGGCATCGATACACTCTTGGGATTGGCCCAACTTCCTGCCGGGAATATTTCCGCAGTCAGACTTATTTTGGGCAATAATAATAGTATTAAGGTTGGTGACGTAATGAATTCACTATCTACTCCAAGCGCACAGCAATCCGGATTGAAACTTAACGTTCATGCTACCTTGAAGGCTGGCATTACCTATGTGATTACCCTTGACTTTGATGTGGCCCGTTCGATTGTTAAAAGCGGCAATGGATCATATAACCTGAAGCCTGTAATCAGGTCCGCGAGTGAAGCAACCTGCGGAGCCATCGGTGGAAGTACTACGCCAGTAGTCGCAACAACTGCCATAGATGTTATCCAAGGCAGTGACACATTGGCCACCACCTACACCAATGACTTTGGAAAGTTCTTAATAGTAGGTGTGCCTGCCGGAACATACCAGGTGGGTTTCAGACCCAAAGATGGATTTGAGTCACAGCAAATTGAAAATGTCATCGTTGCGATTGGCAACGTAACCGATCTGGGTGTGATAACGATTTTGTAATCTGTATTTGTTTAGTAAAGGCTAGAAGTCAAGAAATCCATTCTATTGTGAAGGAAGCATTAATACGTAATTTATGATAACGGAAAGCAAATTCAAACCTGGTGAAATTGTCTGCGAGAAAATATGTCCATCGCAAAAACTGATCGTGGAAAGATATTCAGACAACATATACTATTGTAAATATAAGGAAGCTCCCCACCGAAGGGCTCTCGTCTATATGGAAAGAGACTTGGTAGCTGAACTCTGCAGCTTAACGAGTCTTTAAATCAGTAGAAAATATAAATATCTCTAATCAATGTGTAAGCCATTCAATTTCAATTGATGTCACCTTTGTAGGCAGAAGAAACTAAATAAACAAAATCAATATGAAAAAAGTGATCTTAGGATTAGCCATTTCGGTGGTAGCGTTAATGGGCTGTGAACCAAAAGAGAAAATAGCAGCATTACAGTATCAGGTTGATTCACTAACCGTTCAATTAGCAACTCATTTGGAAATTGAAGCAAATATCAATGAAGTTCGTGTACTGATCGATTCCATTGATGCCAGTCGCCATGCTTTGCAATTGACAATGATAGAGGGAAAAGCCGCCTCGGATTATTTGACACGTTTGAAAAGCATCAACGACTATGTCAAAAAGGCTGAATTGAAGATGATCGCAATGGAGAAATCCAATAAGAAGTCTTCAAAAATTTCGGCCTCAACGATTCGGGGTTTAAAAGCTGATTTGGAAGAAAGGTCACGGGAAATTCTCAACCTTCAACTACGGATTGCTGAATTAAGTGATGCCAATATGGCTTTATGGTTGAAGGTAAGTGAAAAAGACTCTATTTTGTTTGTAAGAGACCAGGCGATAGCCTTAAACAAAAACGATATCACTTGGCTTGAAAAGCAAAATATGGAATCGCAGGAAGAAAACAAAATCGTAGTGGCTAATCTTTATTTTGACCAAGCGTCAGTGGTTGAGCTGGTAGCCGATCGCACGCGGTTTGCACCGAGGAGAAAGAAGGCAGCAAGAATGTGGGCGTTGGATTTGTTCAGACTCTCTCAGTCACTAGGGAATAAAGCAGCCCAGGCGAGAATTGAGAAGTTAGAAAAGAAGTTAAGTTGAAAGGTTTTCGCCAAATGACGAAATCAGCGATAAAGTAGTTTTAGGTTTAGGATGTTGAAAGGCAAACAGTTGCACTTTGTGCGACTGTTTTGTTTTCAAGAATCTCTCCGGCAGGTTCGTACCGGCAGAACCGGAGCGGGATGATATCGGACTTTTTTAGTGGGGATTTTGGCAGGAGTTCGAGATATGAGCGTTTCGGACTGGACAAGTAAATGGCCCTTGGCCGTTTGCTATTGGCTCCTTAGCGAATTCCAGTTGACTGGTAATTCTACCTATGAAATTGCCCATATCACTGTAGTCACGCATTGAAACTTTGTTGGCATTGACTGCTGACGAGAAAAGATACCGACAAGGATCAGGCGGTGCATCATAATCCATAAGTAGCCGTATGATAACTCAACTACAGGTCATTCATGGAAATAGTGGAGTTTCGGGTTTTACTTCTTCTTTTCAACCGGTGCCGGAGCTTCTTTCTTCAGCACCTTTCCTTCCGCAGAAATTTGCACCTCATAGGTTTCCTTTCCCTTCGCAATCTCCATTTCATATAAACTCCCCCGATCTGGCGTCTCAACGGATTCAACTTCTTTGACCTGGAAGCCATTGAATTCACTTTTCAGCGTGCTCAGAACGACTTCGGGAAGGGCCTTCATGGTCATCGGTTTTTCGGTTTCAAGCCACCTGCCTTCCAAATCAAAACCTGCGGAATAGGATTCTTTGTTCATCTTGAAGCTTGCCTCAAACCCGGTTGCTCCCTCCTTTTCCCATTTCGCCCCAGTCACTTCGGGGAACCGGGTCTTAAAGGCGTTTAGAACGATGCGGGGAACTTCCTCGGAGGAGACCTTCTGGGCAGCCAGGGGAAAACTCAACACAAAGGCCAATGCAGCAACAATGAGCTTTTTCATACAACATATGTTTTTAGTACAGAAAAAAGGTCGGTGGTTCCGGCTTAAGTAAAGATACAAAATTGCAAAGCGGAACTCACGCAAAACACCTCTTACTTCTGACCGCTTACCCTCGCCCCTTGCCGTTCCTGCAAGTGATTTACTTTCCGCTATCTACCGTCTGCTTCTCACCATCCACCACTGGTCTTTCTTTCATTTTCTACCTTCATTTTATTGCCTATCTTTTCTACTATCTAACATGCACCTATGAAAAATATTTCTCTCATTTTCTTGTTCACTCTTGCTTTAGCTGTACAAGGATGGTCACAAACGCAACCTGCCGCCGCTCAAGCAACTGACCCAAAGTATTTTGATAAGCTGCGCTGGCGCAACATCGGCCCGCAACGCGGAGGTCGCTCCCTCGGTGCAACGGGAAGCCCCGGAAGACCCAACGAATACTACTTCGGCGCCACTGGTGGCGGGCTTTGGAAAACAACAGATGGAGGGCAGGAGTGGGCTTCGGTTACCGATGGGCAAATCTCCAGCTCCTCAATTGGGGCTGTTGCCGTAGCAGAGACAAATCCGGACATCATCTATATCGGAGGGGGCGAAACCCAGTTGCGGGGAAGCATCACTCAGGGTGACGGCGTTTACAAGTCTGTCGATGCCGGAAAAACATGGCGCCACCTGGGTTTAAGAGAAACGCAGGCAATCTCACGCATCCGAATTCATCCCACCAACCCGGACATTGTGTACGTGGCAGCCCTTGGCCATCCATATGGTGACAATGAAGAGCGTGGCGTTTTTCGCTCTATGGATGGAGGGAATACGTGGAAGAAAGTATTGTACGTGAGCCCCAAAGCGGGAGCGGCTGACCTGATTATTGACAGGACTAATCCAAAAATTATTTTTGCGTCCACCTGGCAAGTGTATCGCCGAACCTGGAAGATGTGGGGAGGAGGACCAGACTGTAAACTTTGGAAATCTGAAAACGGCGGCGATACCTGGATTGACCTTACT
>JANNAZ010000250.1:0-15673 GCA_031384895.1 Cyclobacteriaceae bacterium
AAGAGTGCTTCTTTTGATTTGAGGCAACTCCAACCGGCAGAAGATGGTGTTGAAAAATACTGCTACGCAGTAGCAGCCGAGTTCCTGGTACCAGAAGCTATTTTGCAAACTGAGTTAGCCAAGGTTGGCGCCAACTACGAGCAACTGGCACGATCCTTTAAAGTGAGTCAGATTGTAATTGCTCGGCGACTTTTAGATCTCAAAGCGATCTCCGAGCAAACCTTTTTCACATTTTATGACAATCATTTAAGGAAGGAATTAAGACAGAAGGTGACGACTGGCGGAAATTTCTATAATACTGTTCCCTATCGGATAAGCAAGCGTTTTTTCCGAGTCATTTACTCTGCCGTGACGCAGAACAAAATGCTATACAAGGATGCTTTCAGACTAACCAACTTGAAGCCCAAGACCTTTGACCAGTACATAAAGAGGCACATTGAATAATTTCGATGTCAGACAACGCTCCAAAATATGTGCTTGATGGCAATGTCTTTATAGAAGCATCCAGAAGATATTACTCATTTGACTTTGCGAAACCATTTTGGGTTGCACTTGAAACATTTGCGAAAAAGGGGCTGATTTGCAGCATTGACAGGGTAAATGACGAAATACTAAAGGGAGACGACGCTCTGAAGAGTTGGGCACAAAGAGAATTATCCAACTATTTCCTGTCAACAAAGCAACCCTTGGTACTTGAAGCCTATGCCAAGGTTGTGCAATGGGCCCAAAAGCAGCCGCAGTATACATCGCGAGCTAAGGACGTCTTTATGGAAGAAAAAGAGGCCGATGCCTGGATTGTTGCCTTTGCTTTGGCGCATAAAGCAACGATTGTCACTCACGAGGCCTACTCACCAGAGGCTCAGAAAACGATTCCAATTCCAAATGCGTGCCGTGAATTCTCAATCAACTATTGTGATACATTTGAAATGCTTAAACAATTGAAGTTTAAGTTTTGATCGACATTGTTTTCACTGTCGCTATTTCCCCAAACCTACACAGTCCATTCGCCCACCTCATTTGTTCAATCGTCTTGCATTCCGGTTCCATCAGTCTTGGTGAACAGACCAAAATACAAATACTCTGTGCGCGGCTCGTGGCTACATTGAGTCGATTGAGGTTATAAAGAAAGGGCATTCCCCGTGGAGCGTCCTCCGCAGAAGAGCTTGTCATTGAGTAGATCACCACAGCAGCTTCCTGCCCCTGGAACTTGTCCACTGTTCCAATGCGCATACCGGGCAGCTTTTCAGTCAGCGCAGCAACCTGGGCGTTGTAGGGAGCAACAATGAGAATGTCTTCTTTGACAAGGGTCCGGGTGATGAGGGTGCTGGTTCTATCTTCCTCATACGTCCATTTTCCAGTAGCCAACAACTGTCCAACCAGTTCACTCACTTTCTTCACTTCCTCTAGAGAGCGGTTCTGATTGCCATGGTGTGCCACGGGTACGAAAAAGAGTCCGCCGCCATCAAAAGGTGTCTTCCCGCTGATCACTCTCAACTCTGTGCCTGGGAATGAATGTAAGCGGCCTTCGTAGAAAATCTCAGAAGTGTACCGGCAAATATTGGGATGAAGTCGGCGGGTAACTTCCAGAAAAAGTCCTGCATCTTTTGGCATAGTGGCATGCCCATTCAACAAGTAGGTCAGCCCTGCCACATCGCTACCTTCCGGGTGCGATCCTTTTTGAGGCTGCTCCAATTGTTGCGGATCACCCAACAGGATCAGGTTCTTTGCCGCACGAGAAGCTGCCAATACTTGTGATAGTGACATCTGTCCGGCCTCATCCACAAATAGATAATCCAGCTTATCCGCCGAGTCATCGTGGGACCAAAGCCATGCTGTTCCGCCAACCACCTTTTTTTCTTCGATGGCAGCCCAGGCTCCTTTGTTATCGGGTACCTCTTCCAGTCCAGCAGGCAGCGTATCGCTTTTTTCCTTGGGTTTGTGTACAAGATTCACAGGGATTTTATACTTCACAGAGAGCTCAAGCACTTTATTAAACAAGTTCCTCACGACCTTATGGCTTACAGCAGTTACACCAATCTTCTTGCCTTGCCTGGACAACTCGAGGATCATCATGGCACCGGTGTGCGTCTTGCCCGATCCCGGTGGGCCCTGAATCGCCAACACGCTCCGATCCAGATTTGAAGCTAGGCGGATGGCGCCCGCCACGACATCCTCCCCGGCCAACAATTCTGCGCCTTCCTTTCCACCCAGCAGTCTCGGCTTCCGTCGCATCAGCAAGTCTTTGGAGGCCTGGTGCGGCCAAACCGGACCTAGTCCATGCTCATCAATCGTCTCTGCCAAATTCATTAGGGATGTCTCCAGCGTACCGGGATCTACCCGTTCGGAGGTATGCACCGCGAATGGATTTACATCAACGGTCTTTGCTGTTTTCTTAATATCGATGGTGCCATTCTCCTGCGATATAGCCTTTACGCTTCCAATTTTTTCACCATTGACTTCAATTAATTCATCACCCTCATCCAAACTTACTTCCTGAGGGGGGAACTTGTACCGGTGAACGGGCGTCCTTTCCTTCCCCTTCAGCGCGACGACTTCCATAAACTCCAATCCAGAAATCGCTTTGCGTTCATCTAGCAGGTCTTCATGTTCAAGTTCATGAACTCTGAAATATTCCCACCAGGCGCTCTTGTCCTCTCTTCTGAAATAGTCAATCTGATTAGCCAGCAGCCACTTGGCTTTATCTTCCTCGGTCCAGGTTAGCCGGTCCTCCGGCAGCTTCTCTGTTAACGCTTTGAAGAGTGCCTGAGACCGGGTGTCGTGCTCCTGAACATTCTCACTGGCTTCACCTGTCTTGAGCTCGGGCCGCAACAATTCCTTTCCAGATTTAACGAGATCAGTTCTCCGCGCTTCCAGCCATTTGTGAAGTGCCTCTGTAGCCAGGCAGTCGTCCTCATTGTAGCCTTCAACAAGTTGAATGGTCTCTTTGGGTATAGATTTGAATTCCCCCAGTTCAAGTGCACATTCAACGGATTTTCTTGCCATGCTTGCATCGCGAAGAGGAACCTTACGGGTGTACTCTGTAAATTTTTCAAGTTCTTTTAAAGAATACCGCTCTACACTGGCCAGCAACCCCTCCTTGAATACCGCATGCAAGTCAATGAATCGTTCTCCGCGGAGGAGGTTATCCACCTCCGTTTCAAATAGGGCGTGGACCCGGGCCAGGCGTTTGATCGCCGTGGGTTCGTACGGGGCAAAATGGTAGATATACATCCTTTCATTCTTCACCCACCACGATGCTATAAATTCCATGAACTTCTTGAATGCTCTCTTCTCTTCGAGCCGGTTGGCAGCCCACAATTTTTTGTAAACGAGTTGCCCTTTCTCATCCGCGTAAGCGTACCCCAGGAGATACTCAAGTCCGCCATCCTCGTAAAAGGCATCGCCTTCAATATCAAAGTAAATATCACTTTTAGAAGGCTCAGGTAAACGGTTCAGTCCTCGACCCGCCTCAACGGGCCACCCAACGGATAATAGTTTATTCTGGATTCGCCCATCGAACTGAATTCTGGCCTGCGGTTGCTTCCGTATCAGAGAATCCTTGCTCCCGCGCTCTGGCCTGTCAATTGTATCCGCTTTAGCAAACTGTTCGAGTGTTAGCATTTTCTGTTTTTGCAACTCATCGATTTGCAATGTGCGGATACCTGCTACGAGCGAGAGGTGATCATCATCGTGACGCTTCTTGTTACATCCGTGCCACCACCGGCAAATGTTACAGTGCTCAACAGGGTCAGGGTATGTCTCTGGAGGCTCACCAGAAATAGTGTTTTCAAAATTTGCCTTCACCATTCGGTAATAGGCCCGAAATTCGGTGAACAAGAATTCTTCTGCCGGAAAACCATCGCCGGGCTTTACAACATACATTTTCTTAGGAGCGGTACCCTGAAGGGCCTCAAGCAAATCTGTGTAAAGACAAAGTTGCAGCAACGTTGAAGCCCGGGTGTTCTGGGCGAGCTTCGTATCCTGAACCTCATAGGACCAATTGCCAAATTTGCTCCTTCCTTCGACTTTAAGTAGAATGTCTGTTTTTCCTAACCAAATTCCTGAAGTCAAAATCCCTTGGGTGATTACATCAATTCCCTTCCCCATAGCTTCGATGGTAGCCTCCATGGGTTTTCCCTCAAGATCGACCGTCGTAAATCCTTTTTTCTTGAGATAGCTAACGTAAGCATCTTCGTGTTCCTTGCCACGGGCGATCAATATGTCAAGTGAAAGATCAGACCACACGGGCTTTTTCAACTTACCCATGCCACCAACCGGCTCAACTCGGTAAGATGTTGGCAGCTAAGGTGATTGGAGAGGTCGGTGGCTGAGAGGATGAATGAATTATCTGCCTGTTGCATTCCTGAAATTTGGGGCGATTGTATAAATCGGTAAAATTCAAGGTACCTAGAGGAACAATGAGTACCAACAAAATCCCCGCGATTAGGCTTGCATCTTTTTCCTATTCCATGAATCCCGTTTTACCTGTCACTGAGAAAGCTTATTTTTAAGGGAGAGGCACCTTGGCACAGTGCAGCTCCTGACCTGTAACATGCAACTTGTAACCTGTAACCTAACATCGTGACTTCGCCCTCCAAGTACTCCCTCACCGTCGGCATCGCCCTCGTTATCGCCAACATGATCGGCACCGGAGTGTTTACTTCGCTTGGCTACCAGGTGGGCCCGCTTCCCTCAGGCTTCGCCATTCTTGTATTATGGCTGCTCGGCGGTCTGGTCGCTTGGTGCGGCGCGCTGACCTACGCGGAGATTGCCACAACGCTGGAACGCTCCGGGGGAGAATATCTATACCTCAGCAAGATCTACCATCCCACCCTGGGTTTTGTCAGCGGATGGATCAGCACAGTTGCGGGATTCGGCGGGGCCATCTCTGCGGTGGCGATCGCCATCGGATCGTATTCCTCGCTACTAATTCCGTTTCCGCAGAAAGTTGTCTCGATTGCCTGCATTGTCGTCATCTCTGGGGTTCACCTTCTTGGAGTGAAAACTGGCGGTTGGATGCAAACGATTCTCACGTCACTTAAACTCGGACTGATCGCCTTTTTCTGTCTGACTCCTTTCTTTATCACCGATGTCCGCAGCGGAATCAGTTTTCTCCCGCAGCCCGGAGACTTCGAGTTGATTCTCTCCTCAGGCTTCGCTGTTGCCCTGGTGTTCGTCGTGTACGCCTACACCGGATGGAATGCTGCCGCTTACATAGCGGGAAATCTTGAAAACTCAAAAGTGAACCTTCCGCGTGCCTTGTTAATCGGTACAATCACCGTGATCATTGTCTATCTGGCCCTCAACGGCATGTTTCTGCTGACTACGCCCTTTTCAGAACTTGCCAACCAGAACGATGTGGGCAACGTAGTGGCTGAAAAGTTGTTTGGTTTCAAAATCGGCCAGGTATTTTCCGCCCTGTTCAGTATCGCCCTTCTGTCGACTCTAAGCGCCATGACGATAGCCGGATCTCGTGTGAGCGAAGCCATGGGGGAAGACTACAGCGGAATTCGTCTGCTGGCAATGAAGAATAGATTTCAAATGCCTCATTGGGCGATCCTGATTCAGGCCGGATGGTCCATCTTCCTGGTCACCGTCAGCACATTTGTAGAGATCGTGCAGTACATCTCCATCAGCCTATCCATATTCGCGATGCTGACTGTTGCCGGCATCTTCATTTTACGAAGAAGAAACATGCCGCGACCTTTTCAGGTGCCCTGGTACCCAATTCCTCCTCTGCTCTTCATTGTGGTGACCTGCTGGATGATCTATTATATGTTCCGGGAGGATCCGAAGATTATTCTCTATTCTGTAGCTACGATGGTACCGGGCGCTCTTCTTCATATCGCACTCTCGCGAAAAGAGAAGGCGAAAATCCTGGAGAGGTAAATGCAGTTCCCGCAGATTGCGCGGATCTGACCCACGCAGATCGCACGTACCAGATCGTACTTGCGTCAACCTATAGTATTCATCTGCGAAAATCTCCTTTATTCAATTTGCGCCATCTGCGGAAACTGTATTCCTCAGTCTATTGCACATTCAAGATAAACGTCAAATCCAGATCCGTCTCCCCCACCGAAGCATCGGAAGTTGCAGTCTTTGCTCCAGGCTGATGCTTGAGCACAATACGAAAATTGCCAGAGGCCAGCGTCGATGTGGTCGTCCAAATCGTTGTCAACCCGAGGTTTAGGCCATTGGTGTCCAGCGAATTTGTTCCACCCTGGTAGTTGACCGGATCTGAACCGTTGTCCAGGTTGCCATCACCTTCCGGGTTGGCGAATGTTGAGTTTGCCCAGGAAAAAAAGAATTGGTGTTCGGTTCCTTCTTCCTCCACTTCGCTGGTAATCGAATAGCCCGGCTGCCCAACGGCAACCAGCCCGTTTATCAGTTCAATGGTTAACCCATAGGTTGTATTCGCCATTAGATTGATGGGTCCATCAACGACAATGTCTTGTACACCATCGCCATCCGGATCGGTTGCCGAGACCACAATCGATGCTCCACCGCCAACGGAAGAGAAAGTCAGCGTAGCCTTCGTCACGAGCTCTGGAGTATCCTCCTTTACAGGGTCATTCTTCGAACAACCCGTGATGAGAGCGATCAACAGTATGCCGAGTAAGGTGTTTGTTATTTTTTTAGGTACCATCATATTTGTTATTGGTTAATTTTCAACGCTTTTGTTATTACTCCTGACTCCTTCTTAGAAAGTATACTTCAACGAAAACGAAACATTTGCACCCATATCATCCGCGTAGTACCGCAGCCGATTTGTGTATTCCCGGTAGGATGTATTGAGTGCATTTTCTAAAGCCAATCGAAAATCAAATCGCCCGGAGCCAGAGGGAACTGAAATGCCTGCAGCAACACCAGCAAGGACATACCCATCTGGTGCTGCCATAAAATCAAAATTGTCGGTGCTTCCGCCCAACGGATCCGTTCCATTGTCCACAGCGTCCTGAATTTGCCGAACGGTGATCACGCGAGGCGCCCGGTATTGCCTTGCCACATACTTCAGCCGTGGCTCGACGTAAAAATTGTTCTTGACCGCCTGGTATCGCACGGCTATTTCAAATCGGTTAGATGGAATAAAGACCAGGTAGTCGTCATTGCGAACATCCGCAGCACGAAGCAGCGAAACCTTGGGACTCAGAATAAACCGGGGACTAATCGTCCAGGCTGCGGAAATGTCCATGCCAAGAAACAATGCGTCGGTCTGCGTGTACCTGAAATACGGATACACACCGCGAACCGTTTGTGTCACGCCGCGCGGCTGGAGATAGATGTAGTTGAAGATCATGTTCGAATATGCGGTTGCCTCAAGCTGAAACCGGTTTGCTGCGAACTGATAGGTAGCAACGGTTTTCACCGCTTGCTCAACGTTGAATGGAACATCGTTAATGTTCATAACTTCATTGGTTGAATCGTTCAGCAACAGGCCGTATTCGACGGAGGCTGCGCTTTGGTGCGTACCCAGGCTATACAATTCAGCAACATGCGGTGGCCTCCAGGCACTGCTGACATTCAGTTTGATGGTCTGTTGCTTGCCAATCGCTCGCGACGCCCCTGCTGATGCGCTAACGTTGTGAAAAGCAAGGTCGGAAGTGTAGAGCGCGTTCTTGTAATCATAACCGATTACGCTGTAGTTTCTAAAATCGTAGCGGGCACCAAGGTCAATCACCCATTTCTGTACCGTCAACTTTGCCACGGCAAAAGGGCCTCCGGAAACAGTGGTATAGTTTGGGATGAAGGGGATCCGCTGCGTTCCCGGCACGTTTCGGTTATCCTGGTACATGCCATTGAGACCAAAGCAAAACTGCCGACCCTTGCTGCCAGCGGTTTCGTATTCCAGTTCAACGGTGTGTGTGCGCAACTCCAGGTCAATGGCAGGAATATTCGAGAGGGAGCTTTTGCGGATGTCGAACTCCTTCCTGAAGTTGGATTGGAATCCGTACTGGAGATGCCACTCTCCATTGGCTTGGGCCCAATGGCTGTTAAGCTTTAATAAATTATGACTCACCTCCTGCCGCGGCGGGTTAATGGTGTAGCTGAAGTCAGTCGTTCCAATGGGTGGCTCCTGCTCCATCGCGATCACCAAGTCATCGAGGTTGTTCACTGCCGACCCGCGAAGGATGCCCAGTTCGGTTTGAAAATGACTGAAGAAGATTTCCGCTCCAAGTTTTTCCGAATGATAGCCGGCCGCGGCAGAAAAATCAAACTCCTTTATCCCGGTGTTGGTAAGCGAATAGTCCGGCGCGTGAAAATCACCCATGCGTTTCCCCGTACCCTGCAGCCTCCAGCCAAAGCCGTCAAGGTTCTTTATACCTCCTTCCAGCACACCTGAGATTGTCCCTGAGCGCCCATTACTTTGGATCACCGAGTTAATAGAGCCACCCAGTCCTGCCTTTTCGGGTAAGGGGGGTGGATTGACTACGATGACACCACCCAGTGCATCCGTACCATATTTGATCGCCGAAGCATCTTTGATGACCACAATATTGGATGCGATAAACGGGTCAATCTCGGGTGCATGTTCTGCTCCCCATTGCTGACCCTCCTGACGAATCCCATGATTCAAAATCAATACGCGCTGGCTATGAACACCGTGGATGACGGGTTTAAAAATTCCAGGGCCCGCCTGGATGGTACTTACACCCGGCAAGGCCGTAAGTGATTCTCCGAGTGTTTTGCCCGCGGTCTCGTTGAGTTTTGCTCCATCCAGCACTGCATAGTTAGTTGTCCGTTCCACCTTATCCAGTTTTTCCTGGACAACAACTTCCTGAAGCGCTTGGGATTCAACCGTCATTGCAACGATGAATAACTTTCGTTCCGATGTTGAAATCTTTTCCATTCTGGTTTTATATCCTACATACCGGAATTCGAGGACGTACGTTCCAGCACAAACTTTATTAAACGCAAAATTTCCAAGGCTGTCCGTTACTGTGCCCATGGCCAAGCTCTGTATCAAAATTTCGGCGTTGAAGAGCGGCGAGCCCGCTTCTGATAGTACGCGACCCGTCAGTCGTTGGGTACACCCCTCCTGAGCCAGGAGCAATTCGCCAGGAGACAAAAGCAGCAACCAAAAGATACAAGTTCGAATACGCATTAACCGGAAGTAAGAAACGCCATTGCGCTGTTTCGATCGAAACAGGCATCGCTACACTCACACGGAGTGCAGGATCAAAACGGTTAAGCGATGGGAGGAGCCCGCCCGAGCGACGGGCTGGATATCGGGAGACGAACCTCTTCAGGTAAGGTCGAGACGAAAGTCGGTGAAGAAGCGCATGTGGAATTAAGGCAGAATACCCCGGTGTACAACACAGGTGTGCCGTCCATGGAACATGCGGGACAGGGTGTAGATCCATTGTCTGGCTGTGCGGCAAACGCAATAGCGGCGACTGGAGCATTCCATTGGTGCGAATGCAGGAATCTAAGTCCCAGCTGGCTGAAAAGCACACTGAGAATGATCAGGGTAGCCGCGAATCGGTTTGTGTTCCTTTTGCTCACGGTGGCAAATATACCGAAAACCCGATTTGGGCTGATGCCGCTCAAAAAAAATCCCTTCTCGCAATTTTTTAGATTCGTCTAAATTATTATTTTTGTGGTTCTAAATAGTTATGAGCAAATGGTTTCCCATCATTTTGATCTTGGTTCTGGGGTGCCAGGAGTTTGAACCGGCACCTCCAGGCGATATGGATATCCTGGATGGTCCGGTCAGCGACCTTACTGCTTCCGAAACGCTTCGCTTTCAACGCGGTGATGTGGCGTTCAACAATGAAATATTCACCAAGGAGAATGGCCTGGGACCTTTGTTTGTTGCCACTTCGTGTGGCAGTTGTCATCCTGGCGACGGCAAGGGGCATCCGTTTACAACGCTTACTCGCTTTGGTCAGCCGGATATCACCGGAAACTATTTCCTAAAGCAGGGTGGACCCCAGCTTCAGCATCGGGCCATCCCGGGATACTTGCCAGAACAAATTCCTGCGGGCGCAACGTTTACCAAGCTCACTCCTCCTGCAAATACCGGCCTTGGATTTCTGGATGCAGTCCAGGACAGTGATATTCTGGCAATGGCCGATCCCCTTGACGCCAACGGAGACGGGATTAGCGGCGTCCCAAACTGGGTTAGTCTGAAGCCTTACCTTACCCCTCGTCCGGGCAGCATATCGCAGAGCGGAAAATATATCGGCCGATTTGGAAAGAAAGGTGCTACGTATGACCTCCTTCAACAAACGGCTACAGCTTACAATCAGGACATCGGAATAAATTCCTCGTTTGAGCGCATCGACACATTTACTGATCTTGAAATCGATCCGGAGATTTCCACTGAAACAATTCAGGATGTTGTTTTCTACTTACAAACCCTTAAGGCCCCGGTGCCGAGGGATGAGGAAAGTGAGATTGCAGCAGGAAAGTTAGTTTTCGATGCCATCCAATGCGCGGCCTGTCATACTCCTCAGTTGAAAACAGGAGTCAGCCAGATCAAATCCTTGTCCGAAAAAACATTCTATCCGTACACGGATCTCTTAGTACACGACATGGGGCCCACATTGGATGACGGCTACACCGAAGGGTCAGCCGCAACTTCGGAATGGCGAACACCGCCTCTTTGGGGGTTGGGCCTTTCGAAAAATTCCCAGGGCGGAAGTTACTTTCTCCTACACGACGGCAGAGCGCGAACCATTGAAGAGGCCATCCTTCTTCATAACGGTGAGGCAATGGGAAGCAGAAATAGCTTCGTCGCCATTTCTGAAGCAGAAAAAAAGCAACTCATCAAATTCCTGGAGAGCCTATGACCATGCACCGGCGACAGTTTGTGAAAATCGGATGCACCTGCATGATCGTCCCGTGGGTACCCAGTCTCCTCGGTTGCGAAGGCACGCGCCACGTCACCGGGACCTTAGAGTCAACCGGGATTTCTGTGTTGAAGTCCGAGTTTGATGTTGCCACAAAAGGGGGCACAGCGCAACGGGAATATATAATTGTCAGAAACGACAAACTCGAATATCCAATCTGTCTCTATCGGCTTTCAGAAAATGACTATTCAGCCATTCTGATGAAGTGCACCCATCAGGGAACTGAACTTCAGGTTGCAGGTGATCACCTTCACTGTCCGGGTCATGGAAGTGAATTCAATAACAAGGGCCAGGTAACCCTTGGTCCAGCCGAGAGTTCCCTTAGGACCTTTCGGGTGTTTAGTGAATCGCCGAGGTTAGTGATTGAACTGAAGTAGCCCATGAGAAAGTCGCTGCTCAACATCTTGATACTTCTTTTGCCTCTTGGCGTCACTGCCCAGATTGACAGCACCCTTTTGCGTAGAGTTCCGAAGGATACCGCAAACCTTCTAATGAATATGGATGCCGTCTACAATCGGCCCTTCCTAGCTGTTGGTAAACTTCCGGTTTCCCTGGGTGGCTATGTTGAGGCGAATTGGGAGCGGATGAGCACCGATGGCGTTTCCGAAGGAAGCCAGTTTCAAATGCGGCGCCTTACTTTGTTTATTGCATCAAGCATCTATAAGCGTATCAAGTTTCTGTCGGAGATCGAATTTGAAGACGGAACCAAAGAGATCAATATCGAATTTGCTTCTGTTGATTTTGAGTTTCATCCACTCTTAAATTTCCGGGGCGGCGTTGTGATGAATCCGATAGGCGCCTTCAATCAAAATCACGACGGTCCCAAGTGGGAGTTTGTCGACCGTCCGGTTTCTGCCACGCAGATGCTGCCGGCCACCTGGAGCAATGTAGGGTTCGGTATCTACGGTAAGAAACACAAAAAGAACTGGGTGTATGCCTATGAAGCCTACCTCACCAATGGCTTTGACGATAAGATTATTTCCAATGATCAAAACAAGACTTTCTTGCCGGCGACCAAACTAAACCGTGACCGGTTTGAAGAAAGTTTTAATGGGGAGCCCTTATACACCTTAAAGACGGCCATCCGGAATAAGAAAATCGGCGAACTCGGACTCTCCTATATGGGAGGAGTGTATAACACGTATCAAAGCGATGGCCTCACCCTGGATAGCAAGAGGCGCGTGGATGTGTGGGCCCTGGATTTTAATACTACCATCAAGCGAACAGGAACGTACCTGTTTACCGAGTGGGCCGTTGTCAGAGTGGATGTGCCCGATACCTATACCCAGCAATACGGCGAAGGCCAGCTTGGCGGGTTTATTGATATTGTACAACCGATCCTGAGAAAATCCATTTTCGGCTTCGAGAAATCGGTGATCAACGCCGCTACGCGCCTGGAGTACACGGATTGGAACACGGGCACATTTGCCGAGACTGGCCAGCCCATCGCCGATGATTTCTTTTCGATTGTAGGCTCACTCAGCTGGCGCCCTCACCCCACCACGGTAGTTCGGCTCAACTACAGGTACAACTGGCAGCGTGACCTGTTTGGCAACCCACCTGCCCGAACGGCAGGGTTTCAGTTTGGGTTCTCGACGTATTTTTGACGTCGGTTCAGCTCAAAAAGGGTGCGCTCTTCTCGAAATTCTATTGTAATTTAGCAGCGATTAATACGCCCTCATGAATCAAACCTCCATCCAACCTCGCACGATCGTGCTTATGCTTATGATCATGCTGGCGGCTTCGTATCGGCTATTTCAGTCAAGCCCGGTATTCAGTATTATGAGTAACCTCACCCCGTTTGGCGCTATTGCCCTGTTTGGAGGCCGCTATTTTGCCGACCGCTGGAAGGCTTTCCTGGTTCCAATCCTTGCATTGTGGATTAGCGACATCTTTCTAAACCGGTTCTACTACTACGACCATTGGGTCTTCTTCTACGGAGGCATGCTCTGGGTTTATGGCACCTTCGCGCTTACGGTTATCCTGGGCACCCTGATTAAGAAAGTAACGATAGTCAATGTTGTCGTCACGGGAATTGGCGCGGCCCTGCTTCACTGGGTTATTTCAGATATGGGCGTCTGGATCAGCGGTATAGACATAACAACAGGCCTTCCCTTCACCAAAGATTGGTCCGGCTTCGGAAAATGTTTAGGCCTCGCACTTCCTTTCCTTCGAAACATGGTTCTCGGGAATCTCGTTTTCTGTGGCGTGCTGTTTGGTTCCTTTGAGTGGATGCAGCGAAGATATCCAGCGTTGAGCAATCGGTAAAGAAGTCCCCCGCTCCATTATCATCTGAATCGTACTAACTTCTGACGACAATTCTCAGAAGACTTCATCATTCCACCAGGAACCTTCCTTGGAGAAAGGAGCGGGGCTGAAGTTCCAACTAAAGGATGACAGGATGTGATGGCGGTGAGGCATCACAGTGGAATTTGCGATCATTTGCTTACGATCACCGCGCTTTCAAGGATAAAATTTCCATGCTCAATGTCTGCTTCGTTGAGTTTTAATTTTCCTTTCACGCGGATAAACTGATCCATCTCAAATTTTCCCTGCTTTTCCTTGAATACCACTTCAGAGATTGATTCCGGGCCGGCGGCACCACAAAAGAAACACTGGCTGTAGGGGAACTTAGATAGGATGATGTAGGCATTCCCTTCAATGTCGATAGGCATATAGTACCCCTCCAGGCTTAGCTCTTTTCCCACCATGGTCTTGAGTTCGGGGGCGAAAACCGGATAGAGAAAATACTCAGCGGACTTATCGCTGTACTTGGCCTCAAATTTTGTCTTGGCGAAGAGTGCCCAGCCCTCCGGTTGAGCGGATGCACTTGATGCCAAGGTAATGACGAGAAAAAGGAAGAAGAGCAGCTTCATACAACAAGTTTCAGGGGTAAAAGTACTGATTTCAAAGGTTAAGCCAGCTACCGTGTTAGGCAAATTGCCTCAGCGTCACTGAGGCGTACCCGTTGATTGCCAATCGGGTCCTACCTCAGTTCCCTGCAAGCACTTTATGAATGTCCGTCCGGTATGCCTGGAGTGCCGGCAACAAGGAACACAAAATCCCCAATCCAATACTCCCAACGAATAGCCATGCCTCTACAGGATAAAACACTCCCGCTTGCATACCTGATGCAGCGCTCTCCTTGACCAAAATGGTGAACGCCAACAACGTCCCGTGCCCGATGAGCAATCCGACGACGCTGCCCATGGCAGTGAGCATGCTGCCTTCCAATACCACGGAAACAAACAATTTTGTCCGGCTCGCGCCCATCGACCGCATGATAGCCAGGTCATACCTGCGCTCCTTCATAGAATTATAGAGTACGATAAAAATGCTCAATCCCGACATAAGGATCAGTACCCATGCAAACCCACGGAGAACATCCACACCAACACCCAGGATTGAAAACAACCGGGCCGTTTCAAATGCAGGCGCCGCCGCCTGAAGGTTGCTCTTGCTGTTGATATACCGCGGCAGCTGGATCACCGCCAACGGATTCCGGTACTGGATCAGCAAGGAAGTCACTTCCCTCGTGGAGTCACCTGCCTCCCGACTGGGAACCAATGACGAAGGATGAACAGGAGTATTTGTTGACTCCTCCAGATCGTGGGCAAGCCAGATGCTCTCTACATTGGTAAGAATCAGGTTATCGAGGATGGTGTTACTCCGCTTGAGAATGCCGGTAACTATATAATGATGCTGCTCGTGGGCATGGCCATTGGGAGTAAGTCCATGCGCACTGACAAAGGATGCACCAAGAGTAAGCCTCAGCTGCTCAGC
Source organism: Cyclobacteriaceae bacterium (assembly GCA_031384895.1). Taxonomy (GTDB): domain Bacteria; phylum Bacteroidota; class Bacteroidia; order Cytophagales; family Cyclobacteriaceae; genus ELB16-189. The sequence continues at coordinate 14,637 of JANNAZ010000250.1, forward strand.
AACAACAGCACCAACTGTCACCTCAAGGCTTTTTGACCACCAATTTCCGGCATCAAGCTCAGCATGGTACAGGTCCGCATAATCTTTGTTGGTTCCAACAATCCGGAATCCCAGATAGCTGTCGCCCAAAGCAAGAGGGATCGCCTTCTTTACGAGCCGGTTTTGCGCAATACGTTCTGCCTCCGAAAGTCGGATGTTACCGGTAGGAAAATCAATGTGAAACACGCTGCACAGAATAAGCTGAAGCGGGCTGCCCTTGGCACCAACAACCAAGTCAACACCTTTGGAATTCGCAGTAATCTTCTCTTGGAGCTGATTGGTAAATATTACCAATACCGTGATGACAGAAACACCCAGCGCAAGCAGAAAGACATTAAGCACTGTTGTGAGCGGTCGTGCCTTCAGGTAACTCCAGACAAGAATGATCAAATTCATAGGTGGCGCTTACAACTGAACACAATTCGAAATTTTTGACTTCAGCCGCTGGTCGTGGGTGGCAACAATGAGCGTTGCGCCATGATTGGAGGAAGCCTGGAGCAGCAGCTCAATTACTTTTTCGCAATTCTTGTCGTCCAGGGCGGAAGTGGGTTCATCGGCTAATATAACAGACGGTCTATTCAGCAAAGCCCGGGCGATGGCTACCCGCTGAGCTTGTCCTTGGCTAAGCTCGCTAATTCTTGAATGTCGCTTATTTTCGAGGCCCAGCTCGCTCAGCAACGCATCTACGCGGTCGGGTTGTTGAGGCAATCCAGCAAAGAAAGGAGCGGCGAGTAGATTCTTCTCGACCGACAACGCCTGGATTAAATGGTTTTTTTGGAATACAAAACCAAAATGCTGCCCCCGGTACAAATCAAGACTGTGCTCTTGAAGGGAACCTAGATCCGTACCATTGATCTCTATACTTCCCTCCTGCGCGCGTAATAATCCTCCAATTAAGTGAATCAGGGTAGTCTTCCCGCTGCCGGAATCTCCGACCAGAGCGACTGTCTAGCCTCGAGACACCTGCAGACTGACACCGTCCACCGGAACCGAGCGGC
>JANNAZ010000276.1:0-10135 GCA_031384895.1 Cyclobacteriaceae bacterium
AAGTCAACCATTTTAATTGGTAGCATGTTCTAGTTTTTGTTCCCAATTCCACGCATCACGCAAAGCATCTTCTGTGGTCAGGCGAGTTTTCCAGTGCAGAACCCGGTTAGACTTCTCCGGATTGGCATATACTTTTTCAATATCACCTGGCCTCCTTGGTCCCACGGAGTATGCAACCGCTATTCCAGTGACCTTTCTGAAGATTTCAAGCAATTCAAGCACAGAACATGGTATCCCTGAACCGAGATTCAGCGCCTCAAAACGGTTTGGCAGACTATCGATGGCATTCAAAGCAGAAACATGGGCCTTTGCAAGATCAACCACATGTATGAAATCGCGCAAGCAGGTGCCATCCGGAGTGCTGTAGTCATTCCCAAACACAGTCAGTTTTTCACGCTTGCCTATCGCAGTCTGCGTAATGTATGGAACAAGGTTGCTTGGGATCCCTACCGGCAGTTCCCCAATCCATCCGGAAGGATGGGCTCCAATAGGATTGAAATACCGCAACGATGCGACACGCAAATTGTGCCACGCCTTTACCTGGTGTTCGAGGATTCGCTCACCGATCTGCTTGGTGGCGCCGTAAGGAGATTCTGGCTTTTTGAAGGGCGCATCCTCGGTCACTGGAATTACATCAGGCTGCCCGTAAACGGTACACGAACTAGAAAAAACCATGCGACTAACGTGCATCTCTTGCATGACCTCCAACAAAGTGAGCAAGGAATCCAGGTTGTTACGAAAATAGAGCAGCGGGTTTTCCACCGATTCACTAACCGACTTGAATGCCGCAAAATGAATGACTCCTGAAATATCGAGATGCTCCGCAAAAACGTTGTGAAGTTGCTCTTTATCCGCGCAATTAATTTGGTAGAAAGGAAAAGATTCTCCGGTGATCTTCTTTACTCCTTCAACAAGCCGTAGACTGCTTCGCGAAAGATCGTCCACAACCACGGGTGAATACCCAGAAGCAAAGAGTTCTACGAGCGTATGCGCGCCAATATATCCCGCACCACCCGTAACCAGGACTTTCTTTGTTGACATGCTATAGTCGAGCAGTAATTAAGGCCTTGTCAAGAACACCCTTCACATCGTAAACAACCGTCTTTGCTGTTTTGATCTTTGCCCACGGTAGTTCTTTGAATTCCTGATGGCCTACCGCCAGAACAATCGCATCATACGTTTTGCTTGGTGTTTTGATCAAGCTCAAACCATATTCATGGGCAACTTCCGAAGGGTCAGCATGCGGATCATAAATATCAACCTCCAGCCCATACGTCTTCAGCTCCGCGATCACGTCAACCACTTTGCTATTACGGATATCAGGGCAGTTTTCCTTAAAAGTGAGTCCGAGGACAAGCACTGTGCCTCCACGGATTGGGCAGTCTCCCTGTGCCATAAGCTTGATTACTCGGCTAGCGATATGAACCCCCATGTTATCGTTAATTCTGCGGCCGGATAGAATAACCTCCGGTCGATACCCTAGCCCTTCCGCCTTGTGCGTGAGGTAGTATGGATCGACACCAATGCAATGACCGCCAACTAATCCAGGCCTGAATGGAAGGAAATTCCATTTCGTGCCAGCTGCCTCCAGTACTTCGTGGGTGTCGATACCCATCCGTTCAAAAATTAATGCGAGTTCGTTAACGAAGGCAATATTTAGATCTCGCTGTGAGTTCTCAATAACTTTCGCGGCCTCTGCCACTTTGAGCGATGAGGCACTGTGGGTGCCTGCTGTAATAATTTTACGGTACAGATCGTCAACGCGCTTCGCTATTTCGGGTGTGCTGCCGCTCGTAATCTTTTTGATCGTGGGCAACCGGTGCTGCTTGTCCCCGGGGTTAATTCGTTCGGGGGAATAGCCACAGAAAAAATCCGTATTGAATTTTAGTCCACTCATCCGCTCCAATACCGGAACGCAAATCTCCTCGGTACACCCCGGATACACTGTGGACTCATAAATAACAACATCCCCTTTCTTAAGAACTTTGCCAACCGTTTCACTTGCTCCAACTAGCGGTCGCAAGTCCGGTTTTTTATACTCGTCGACTGGCGTAGGGACAGTGACAATAAAATAATTAACTGCTTCTAGGTCAGAAAGCGTAACCGTAAACGACAAGTGTTTGGCTGAGGTCAGCTCAGTGGGTTCCACTTCCTTCGTACGGTCATATCCCTGTTGAAGCTCAGTGATTCGTTGATGGTTAATATCAAACCCCACGGTATCCAGTAACTTTCCGAATTCTACGGCCAATGGCAGACCAACATATCCGAGTCCAATAATCCCAATACGCTCCATAATACGCTATGACTTGTTGTAATACGCCCGATACCAATCCACAAACCTACCAATTCCTGTTTCAATGGATGTCGATGGCCGAAAGCCAATTTCCTTTTCCAGGTCCGATATGTCCGCAAACGTGCTCTCCACATCTCCCGGCTGCAGGTCCATAAAGTTCTTAATCGCTTTCTTACCCAGTTTTTCTTCAAGGACTTCAATGAAATTCAGCAGTTCAACCGGCTGATTGTTGCCAATGTTGTAAATCCGGTAAGGAGCATAACTACTCGAGGGATCCGGTTTGTGCGCATCCCAATTTTTATTCTCTTTAGGTGGCTTCGGCATGAGCCGAAAGATCCCTTCCACAATGTCAGCGACATAAGTAAAATCCCGCTTCATCATACCGTGGTTGTAGACATCGATTGGTTTTCCTTCGAGGATAGCTTGTGTAAATAGAAAGAGCGCCATATCCGGCCGGCCATATGGACCATAGACCGTAAAGAAGCGCAGCCCGGTCACCGGCAATTGATACAGACTGGAATAGGCATGAGCCATGAGTTCATTCGCTTTTTTTGTCGCGGCATAAAGCGCTAAGGGATGATCCACATTGTCATGTGTTGAAAAGGGGATCTTTTTGTTGGCGCCATAGACTGAACTCGATGACGCATAAATCAAGTGGCTCGGCTTTGCGTGCCGGCAAGCCTCAAGGATGTTCAAGAAACCTGTAAGGTTGCTGTCCAGGTATGCATATGGGTTCTCGAGTGAATAACGTACACCCGCCTGCGCGGCCAAATTTATTACAACATCAAATTGGTTACGAGCGAACAATCCATCCAAGGATGGTTTATCCGTTAAATCAAGTTGTTCAAAATGAAACGCGGAGTGTTTTTTCAACAAAGCAAGCCGTGCATGCTTGAGGTTTACATCATAGTAGGCGTTGAGGTTGTCCAATCCCACCACAGATTCCCCTGCCTCCAACAACCGCAAAGACAGGTGAAAACCAATAAAACCTGCCGCGCCGGTAATTAAGGTTTTTTGCTTTGTCATAGGGACCGCAAAACTAATCATAACCCCATAAATATTTCCCGAACTGGCCTGATTTGTCAATATTGCGCTCTAATTCAGCATATATGGAAACCCATTCCCACGACGAGATCGACCTTCAGGACTTGGCCGTACGGATCATCCGGTATTTCAAAAGTCACCTGATTTTTATCATTCTGTTATGCGGCTTGGGGATGGGTGCAGGCCTCCTTGCATTTGAGACCCTACCTCCCAGGTATGAAAGTCAGATGGTGGTTCTTTCCGATTTACTAACAAAGACCTATGGCGATCGTATTGCCTGGAGCCTGACAAGTCTGATCAAAGAGGAAAATTACGCAGAGTTGGGTCACAAACTTGCCATGCCGGGAGAGAAGGCCGCAACAATCACTTTGGTAAACGTAGAGTGCTTAACGGATCTAAAAGCTGCGCAAAGAGAAAATATCAAGAAAGACGAAACTTACTTTATTGTTACTGTAGAGCTGACGGATCGGTCGATTCTTCCCGAACTACAAGAGGGTATTCTAAATTTTTTCCGCAACAACGAGCTGGTAAAAGCCCGGGCTTCTCAAAGCGAAGCGATGAATCAAGCTGTAATAAAGGCAGCTGATAAAGAAATGCGGCTAATAGACAGCCTGAAACGGGTTTTGTTTCAGAAAGGGCAATTCAAAACTGAAAACGTTATGTTTGATCCCGCTGAGCTCTTTGCTGCGGGCGTTAGACTTACCCGGCTTCGCTGGGAAGCCCAACAAGATCTCGAACTTGCCAGCAGCATTCATTTGGTAGAGGGCTTTACCATCTTTCAAAAGCCAAAGGAACCCAAATTGTTGACGCTTGCTATTCTTGGGTTTATCGTTGGCCTCGTGAGCTCCATTGGCATACTTACGTTGAAACACCTCTTCACCCTGGCCCGATCCTGATCGCGCGTTGATTACTGAAACAGTGAAAGAACTTCTTCTTTATCAGTTTCGCTCAGAATTCAGAAAGAAATCCATTTTCTTCAGCCTTTTGTTATATCTGGTATCGCTGGTTTTTATCAATTACCTCGCACTCGGAATTCAAAACCGATCGCTTGCTCCTGGAATCTGGAGTGCATTATTTTGGGTAGCCTTGTTATCCGCGCTGGTCAATGCCGTAGCAAAGAGTTTTATCAACGACAAGCCGGGTGCGTTAAGTTACTTGTATAGCCTGGCTTCTCCGGAGCAAATCATTGTGTCTAAAATTGTTTATGGCTTTCTCCTGTGTCTCGGAATTTCATTGGCCGGATATTTTTTCTTCTCGCTTTGGCTAAGCAATCCAATTGAAGACGTGTCGCTATTTTTTCTGACTCTCGTCTTGACTTCCTTTGGATTCTCCGCCACACTTTCCATTCTGTCTGCCATTGCATCCAAAACCAACAACGGAAGCATGATCATGGCTATCCTCAGCTTCCCGATTGTCATCGGAATTCTGCTAATGGCGATCAAGATTACCAAAAATTGTATTGATGGACTTGACCGGTCTGTGAGTGTTGATGAGTTGTTGATCTTGGCATCCATAAATCTGTTGGCCACTGCCATTACCTACCTTTTGTTCCCCTATATTTGGCGAAGCTAATCAGCCCACAATTCATGAAATCTACGTGGTGGAAAATTCTCGCTGTCGCGCTGCTCACATACACGGTGACAGGCGGATTACTGATGGAAGTTCCACGGCTGGTCATTATCAACGAAAGCATACGCGCCTTGTACTTCCATGTGCCCATGTGGTTCGGAATGGTCGTCATGTTCTTAATCTCCGTAGTCTACGCAGTGAAATATTTACGAGGTCACAATCCGGACCACGATACCGCGTCAGCCGGCTTTGCGCATACTGGATTGATCTTTGGTATTTTGGGTCTTCTAACCGGCATGATCTGGGCAAACTACACGTGGGGATCGCCCTGGCATGGAGACCCAAAGCAAAACGGCGCAGCCATCGCGACCCTCATTTATCTTGCATATTTCATCCTTCGAGGATCACTGGACAACCAGGAGCAGCGTGCGCGACTTAGTTCAGTCTATGCGATTTTTGCCTTTGCTGCCATGATCCCGCTCATCTTCATTATCCCCCGGCTCACCAGTTCGATGCACCCGGGTAACGGTGGAAATCCTGCCTTTAATATGTATGACCTTGATAACAACATGCGAAAGGTATTTTATCCAGCGGTAATTGGCTGGATACTGCTTGGCCTGTGGATTGCTTCGGTTCGCATTCGTTTACATAAAGTGGAAGAAAAAATTCTGGATCTGGAATATGAAAAAAATAACTAGCCTCTTTGCGTTCCTTCTGCTCTCCTTCACTGGATTTTCTCAGGAAGTAGAAATGGCCGACGGCATGCGTTCGGAAGGAAAAATCTATGTCGTTGTCGCCATTTTGTTAGTCATTCTCTCCGGGCTTATCTTCTATGTAGTCATAATCGACAGGAAAGCCACCCGGCTGGAGAAGAAATTAGATGATCTTCGAAAATGAACTTCAGAGGCAGAAACTGGTAGGAAGGGGCGTGACTTTTGTCATTGCCAAACTTTAAACATTCTAGTAACTTTGTCCCCTATCCGGATTCCATGAAAAAGACCCACATCATCGCCATCCTGGTTATCGCATCTGCCATCGCCATCATTATCTCCACAGCAGGCGACGCCAGCACGTATGTTTCTTTTGACCAGGCCCATGAAATGGCTTTGGCTGGAAATAGCAGCAGCATCCATGTTGTAGGTGAGCTGAAAAAGGGTACGGATGGAAAAGTTGTTGGCCTGGAATCTAGCCCAGACAAGCTTTCCTTCTCTTTCGTCCTGATGGATGAGGCTCATAAGGAACAAACCGTCTATTACAATGAACCCATGCCACCGGATTTCACCCGGTCGGAAAAAGTCGTCGTCATCGGCGGATATCAGGGAGATCGCTTTGTAGCCAATAAGATTCTATTAAAGTGCCCCTCCAAGTACCAGGAGCAAAAACTTAACGCGCGGGTTTAGTTACTTTTGCTCATGCTCCATTATTTCATCGGCAACCTCGGCAACTTCTTTGTCATTACCTCGTTTGTTACCGGACTCGTAGCTGCGTTTGCATTCTGGCGGGCCGCAACCCTCAAGGATCTGCAGCTTCACGCCGAATGGTTAACCAATGGAAGAACTGCTTTCATTATCCACGCCATTGCCGTCATCGGTGTCATTGCTTCGTTGTTCGTAATCATTTATCAGCATTATTTCGAATATCATTATGCGTACGCGCATTCTTCCCTGCACCTTCCAGGTCAATACATGGTCTCCTGCTTTTGGGAGGGTCAGGAGGGAAGCTTTCTTCTCTGGATGTTCTGGCATGCTATCCTTGGGCTTATCCTGATTTATACACAGAAATCCTGGGAGGCGCCGGTGATGAGTATTTTCTCCATTGTGCAGGTCTTCCTTGCATCGATGATCTTGGGAGTTATCATCCCAGGCCTAAGCCTGAAGATCGGAAGCTCCCCATTTATCTTGCTCCGTGACGCAATGGATGATCCCATTTTCGCCCTTCAACCCAATTTCATTCCTAAGGACGGCAATGGACTGAACCCACTCCTTCAAAATTATTGGATGGTCATTCACCCGCCTACCCTCTTCCTTGGGTTTGCGCTGACGCTGGTCCCGTTCTCATTTGCCCTCGCTGGATTGTGGCAGAAGAAATATGTTGAATGGATTAAGCCCGCTTTGCCCTGGACACTGCTTGGTGGTGCCGTACTCGGCTTGGGCATCCTGATGGGCGGATACTGGGCTTATGAGACATTGAGCTTCGGAGGATATTGGAACTGGGACCCAGTGGAAAATGCGGTGTATGTGCCGTGGCTGATTCTCATTGCTTCACTTCACACCATGCTGATCTATAAGAACAGTCAGACGGCGCTTAAGCTTTCTCTGATACTTGTTCTTTCTGTTTTCCTTCTGATCCTCTATTCCACTTTTCTTACGCGCAGCGGCATTTTGGGTGACGCCTCCGTCCATTCGTTCACCGATCTTGGATTGTCAGGCCAACTGCTGATTTACCTGTTGTTCTTCACTTTTGCTGCTGGGGCACTAGTCGCAGTGCGATGGAAGGAGATACCTTCTTCGGACAAAGAAGTGGCCACCTATTCCAAAGAGTTCTGGATCTTCCTCGGGGCAGCTGCCTTGTGCCTCATGGGCTTTCAGGTATTGGTACCTACATCGATACCAGTTTACAATAAGGTACTCGAGCTTTTTGGCGTCCGCTCCAATCTTGCGCCCCCAGCCAACCAGATCGAGTTCTATTCCCGGTTTCAACTTTGGTTTGCTGTACTTGTCGCACTGCTGTCTGGCACCGGCCAATTCTTCTGGTGGAAGAAAATGGAAAAGTCAAAACTGAAACAAGAACTATTGAGTCCTGTGCTGATTACGCTGATTCTCTTCGCCACACTTATTGTCGTGACTGGAATTACAAATCCCTCATTCATGGCTTTGGCCATTGCTGGGCTCTATGTGATCGTGTCCAATTTCAAAGTACTCTACAGGACCTGGAAAGTAAATCCAAATCTTTCCGGAGGCGCGATCGCACACATCGGCTTGGGTCTCGTCCTGATCGGGATCCTCTATTCTGCCGGTTATTCCAAAATTGTATCCTTGAATAATACGGGGCTCCTCTATAACCGGGATATGGGGACTGAGTTCAATCGGGACAACCTGCTCTTGTTTGTCAATGAGCCCAGAACCATGGGAGGTTATGAAATTGAGTTCCTGGGGGAGCGGCTTGAGCCCCGAAAAAAATCAGGGTATGTTAAGCGCAGTGAGGTTGAGCCGACCGACGATCCCTACAAGGTGGTTGCGAAACGAGAGATCATCTTCAAGGGGGTTACGCTATTTCATGCCAGGGATACATTTGAAATCTATCCAGAGAATACATTCTATGAAATCCAGCTCAGCCAGGACAGCACGGTGGTTGCTACCCTTTTTCCCCGGGTTCAACTCAACCCGAGTATGGGCGGAATCCTTCCCTCACCAGACATTCGCCGCAATCTGGGCCGCGATTTGTACACGCATGTTTCCGCACCGATGAATCGGGAAGCCGAGCCGGAGTGGTCTGCCATTGAAGAAATCCGTGTGAAGCCAGAAGAGAAGTTCTTTGTAAACGACTACGTTTCTGTCCTTGACAAAGTGGAGCGTGTCACAGAAATTGCCGGAGTTCGGTTGGCCGATGATGATGTGGCGGTAAAAGTTACAATCAAGATGGAGGGTGAGCACGAACCTTTCCTTGTGGAGCCCTCGTTCCTTATTCGCAACCGAAATGAAGTTGGGCGTATCTCAGCAGAAACCGGTGAATTGGGTGTGAAAATTACATTGCTCAACATTTTCCCCGAGAGCAATGAGTTTCTTCTGGGACTCCAGACACGTCAAAAGGACTGGGTCATTATTAAGGCCCTGGAAAAGCCATACATCAATATTCTTTGGGTCGGTACAGGCCTACTCATGGTTGGATTCTCTATGGCCATGGTGAGGAGATTCCGGGAAGGAGCATAGGAACTCCTGTTCTGTAATTTGAAACTGCAGCCTAGTGCGCCGCAATAAGTTTTTCAATAATGCCATCGACGGTTATTCCATCTGCCTCGGCTTTGAAGTTTCTTACCATTCGATGACGCAGTACAGCAGCAGCAATGGCACGGACATCTTCGATGTCGGGTGAGTATTTGTTATTCAACAACGCGTTACATTTTGCCCCTAGCACAAGAAATTGTGAAGCCCGGGGACCAGCGCCCCACTCGAGGTAGTCGTTGGCAATCGTCGCTCCATTGCGACCTGGACGCGTCATGTGAGTGAGTGTGACCGCATACTCGACAACGTTATCTGCGACCGGGACACGGCGCACAAGATGTTGGAAGAACAGGATATCCTCAGCGGAAAGTGTCTTTTGCACAGATCGGATGTCGTCAGCAGTCGTTGTTTTTACAATATCCAGTTCTTGTTGATAGGTCGGATAATCGAGAAAGATGTTAAACATGAACCGGTCAAGTTGGGCTTCCGGAAGTGGATAGGTCCCTTCTTGCTCAATGGGGTTTTGGGTAGCCAAAACAAAAAATGGGCGAGGCAGCTCATACCGTAGGCCGGCAATGGTTACGGCATATTCTTGCATGGACTCCAGCAAAGCCGCCTGAGTTTTGGGAGGAGTTCGGTTTATCTCGTCTGCCAGGATAATATTGGCAAAGATGGGGCCACGAACGAATTGAAAATTTCTTTCCTTATCCATGGTCTCTGCGCCAATGATGTCCGATGGCATGAGGTCTGGCGTAAATTGAATGCGCTTGAATTGAAGGTCCAATGCGTTGGAAATGGTCTGAACCAATAGGGTTTTGGCAAGCCCAGGAACTCCGATGAGGAGGGAGTGACCTTGGCAAAATACCCCGGTAAGCACCAGTCGGACAACTTCATCCTGTCCAACAATCACGCGGGCGATTTCCTTCTTCAGTTTTGTGTACGACTCCGCCAGGGCATTGGCTGCGTCAATATCATTGGAGTATGCTTGCATTCTTGATTTGGTAAAGAGGGATCATAACCAACGGACTGAGGTATCTCTGTGTTTTTACTTCAGGATACCGCAACTGTCAAACGCGGGGTCCAGTTTAATGAAGACATCATGCTTTGCTTTTTCAAACCACTTCGCCAGCATCTTGTCTCTTTTCTCAGCCAATGCAGCGGCCTGAATCCGATGCCAGTCATCTTTGAGGTTGGCTTGGTGGGGCGCAAGGCGATTTTTGAAGTAAAGGATTCGAACGGCATCCTTTCCATCATCTGTCCGGTAGGTAATCGGTCGGCTTACCGATCC
>JANNAZ010000299.1:0-7185 GCA_031384895.1 Cyclobacteriaceae bacterium
CCTCTGCATCTTAAGAAATCGTACAAAACAGCTATTCTCAAGTTTTACGAAATCTTCTAAATGCTTGGATGGTCTGGTAGATTCCATAAGCAACAAAAGTTCGTCCAATGAAGTCCCAGAGGAACGACCAACCACCTTGCCCCAAACCAATCATATAGTCAATATTGTGTGTGGGGATTAGAAATGCAACAAAATACTTGAAGCACTCTTCGATATCCTTTACGTTGATATTTTCAATGCTAACATTATACTTGGTTGTTGACACCAATGATAGATAAAAAAAGAAATACCCAAAGATCACTGTAAACGAGATTGCCCTTAACCAGGAGTTGCCATTCTTGTTTGAGAGGTTATTTAGTCCGAGGATAAAATAATCTTCCAAATCTTTCGCCCTCCATTTTTTTTTCAACTTGCTTTTTAGCTGATGGGAGAATGTTTCAGTTTCAAGAGCGCTATACGTTAGGGCGTCAAATGCATTTCCTTGGCCCTGCAGTTCCTTCTTTATAATCCTAAAAGTTTCCCGCTTATTTTGTTCAGGAATGATTGCGTCATGCGACACAAGATTTTCGTATTCCGCCTCTGTTTCGGGATCGGGCACGGCATCATAATCCTGAAGATTAATGTCGAATATACTCAAACTCCCCTGTTGTAATGCCAACGAAATGTCAAGTCCTTTGCAAATCTTCGTGCTGCGGAAAATCATGACCTTCTCTATCAAGGAATAGGTGAAAAGAATATTCTCTTTGAATACTGTAGCCGCAAAGACAGTCATTCCTAAAAAATCTGTCTTCTGAAAAATCGTTGGCTGATAAAACGTGGTGGCCCAGAAATCGACGAGATCTTCAAATCTTGTATTGTTAAAGGAAACCCTTCCTTTAAAATGTGTACCATGGAACCTTGCTTTCCCCTGGAAGCGGCTATTATCAAATTTGACCTCCTTTTCAAAAGTAGCTCGGCTAAACGAAACATTTTCGAGAAAAATGGATGAAAAGGTTGCATTCTCCTTGAAGATGCAGTTGTCGAAATTAACGGAACTAAGTTCTTCATTGATTTTGATTTCGAAATTAAACTGACAATTTGGGAACGGAAGTACTCTTTTCTTATTGTGATCACTCAAATGAGCAATCTTATTGAAGTCTTCAATATTATTTATTTCTTTCAGCGTGTTGGTCGTTGTTGTGGGGAGCACAATACATGGGTTAAGTTATGGAACTGGTGTCAGGCTGAGTGTAAATGAAAATGGAATTTTGTCCGCCTGAAGTATTTTTACGTGCTTAAGAGTAGGGTCACCTCTGACGATTCGGATTATCAGTTTTTTGTTCCTGGCTGTTATACAACAACCCAAAATTATCTCCTTGATACAGGCAGGGTCAATAATAAATTGATTTTTCTTTTGCCAATGGACAAATCTCCATTCCTGCTCGTATCCCCAATTTTTAGCTTTGCTTAACACTTGAGCTATGTGATATCGATCATCAGTTATCGGTTTGAGTTTTGGAGGCTCGTCATATTCCACGCGCCCAACACCGGCCATTGTACTTTTTCGAAGTAATTCAGTATCAAATCCAACACAGAATCCAGCATGATTAGATGAATAATGCGACCACATCAAGACGTCATCACATTTTTCGGCAAGAGAATAAACCGTAACATTTTCTCGCAAATGGTCCAATTGCCACTTCATCATCCGGTCCAGTTCGGCCGGCGAATACTGATTGAATTTTGAATTGGACTTTACATGGTCAAAGTAATACCTATTAACTGCTTCGCCGGATAGGCCAACAGGAATATGGTTTGGTCTTAGATCTGCATTCTTGGTATCATTCGATATCTTGTGCAAAGCAAGAATTGATCTTTGGTCATATTCAGCTTCACTGAGTAGATCGAACCTAATCGGGATAAGGCAATCGAATGGATCATTGAAGGAATCTGGTTTTGCAAAGAAGATCAGCTTGTTCTTCAAGATAGCTAGATCGTTTTTCTTAAAACATCTATACTTATATAGTACATCAGGTGCCTTTATTGTAGGGGATGTGCTGACAGGGGTATTCATTACGAGTAGGGATTTATGCAGCTACGCAAATTTAATCCTTCTATTGGAGACCAAATAGGATGTCGGTGCTAGATTTGGGTGACAGCTATAAATTTCAATAACACTCTGCCCCAATACCGGATAAACGAGCCTATGAAACCAACTTCTGCTTCAAACTCTTCATATCATCACTTACCTTCTTCTCAATCACCTTCGCATAAATCTGCGTGGTTCGGATATTCGTATGTCCTAACATCTTTGAAACCGTCTCCATCGGTACACCATTCGTCAGGGTAACTGTAGTCGCAAAAGTATGTCGCGCTAGATGGAAGGTCAGGTTCTTTGTAATCCCACAGAAGTCGGCGATTTCTTTCAAATAACCATTGAGTTTCTGATTCGTCAACGTCGAGGATACTGTACCGGTAGTAATCGCCTTCGGATGGCCCTTGTACTTTTCAATTATTTCAAGTGCTTTCGGCAGCAAAGGAACTCTCACTGGCTGATTTGTTTTCTTCCTCGAAGTCATTATCCAATATTCTCCATCAATCCCTATGGAAATGTTCTCCTTCGTCAAGCTCATTACATCGCAATAGGCAAGTCCAGTGTAACAACTGAACACAAATAAATCCTTAGCCCATTGGAGCCTCAAAATTTTGAATTCCTTCGCTTCAATTGTCTGGAGCTCTTCTTGGCTTAGGAACTCCCGATCGTTGCGTATAAAGCGAGCCTGGAACTTTGCGAAGGGGTCACGCTCCATCCACTCATTCCTGATCGCGAGGTTGATCATTTTCTTGAGTCGCTCAATGTGCTTCAGTGTGGTATTGTGCCCGCAAGGTAAGTGGTGGTCCTTCGGCTTGTGTGCCTTCAGGAAGATCTCAAAGTCGACCAAAAAGCTATAAGAAAGTTGAGAAAGTGGAATGTCAGATGTCTTCTTAATATCCTTTAGGAACTTCTGAATGTATTTCTGAGTGGTTATGTAATTCTTCATGGTGCCCCACTCTAAAGTATTCTTCAAATGCGTGTTGTGATACTCAATCAGCCCAACAAGGGTGTGTTCCTCTGCAGCAACGCCACAAAACGCATTCTTGACAACCTGAGCGTTTATCGGTTTCCTTTGGAATTTTAGTTCGGCGTAACAGTTGGATATATCGGTCCGGACCTGGTCAAGGTAGGCGTTGAACGATTTGATTTCATTGCGGGTGCCTGTTGCCTGACCTTTGTCAGGGTTCCACGTCGTGAGTTCAATTTCTCTTTTGAGAGAGGCGTCAGCCGATCTGCCGTCCACACTGATCCGGACATAGACCGGGACCAGGTTTTCTTTCACCTTGTACTTCTTGACGAAGAATCGCACAGAGAGAATGTTCGTGTTCATAATATTTCAGGTTAAGTGAAAAATCCACTTTACCTATTCTGTGCCCCAAGCTACATCGAAGTAGTGGGGGCACGGATAGGGCACATTAGTCCTGAAATTGTTTGTAACTGATTGAAGGCTTGGAAATAAAAAGGCCTTTAAACCATTTGATTTAAAGGCCGATGGATTCGGATGAATCCTAATTGTCGGGGTGAGATGATTCGAACATCCGACCTCCACGTCCCTAACGTGATGCGCTAACCCCGACTGCGCGAAACGCTACGCCGGGGCATGCCGGGCACCCTTAGCAAGAAAGTACATTGAGTACTTCTTCAAAACGTAGGATTTGCTTTTGTGACGTTTCAGCTGTATTTCAAATTCCATGGCTTGAGCGGCGGTCTCAAACTCCTTCAAAAAAACAAGGATCCATGGACCTCGCCCGTTAGTCGATCTATTCCAGCCTCTATTGTGGTAGTGCAATCTCTTTATGGGGTTGCTGCTCGACCCATAATACCATTGCTTGGTGGAAGCTGATTCAATGATGTATGTGAATGGCATCAACTAAAATCCTGAGAAAGAACGGAATTGCAATCAAGTACCGCTGACGGTTTTCATGACATCCTAAAAGGTCGGGGCTTGCCTCGACGAGCCCGCGGTATCACTACGATAGCACAGAAAAAGAAACGCCCGTCAAACTTCCTTCGAAGCCTGACGGGCGAAGTCGGGGTGAGATGATTCGAACATCCGACCTCCACGTCCCTAACGTGATGCGCTAACCGGGCTGCGCTACACCCCGAATATTCAATTCAGGTCACAAACCCTGAAATCGAGGTGCAATATTAATAAAATCTTGGGTGAATGGTATCTCCAAGAGATTTCTTTGAAACGATATAATCGAAGGGTTATCCCGTGCATCCAGCGTAGCTCAGCGATTGGTATTCGACAGCCTAGTTAATCTTCTTTAACCCCTTCGACTTTTCCTTTTGCTTGTCCTTGTCTTTGCCCTTGATCTTCACCAAGCCTTTCATCTTGTCATTTATCCGATCAACCTGCTCGTGATCTTTGATGTCCTCATCAATGTCCACATCGACATCAAATTCATTGACTTCCACTTCGATATCCTCCAGCTCAAGCTCCAGTGATTCGAGCGATGCCTCCAGTCGTTCAAGTTCAATCTCCATCGCTTCTAACTCAATCAAGGGCTCGAGATTAAGCTCAAGTGGTTCTAGATCAATCTCGATTGATTCAAGTTCAACCTCCATGGATTTTAGTTCAATTTGCATGAGCTCTGATTCGACTTCGATTGACTCGAGTTCGATTTGGATTTGGATAGGTTCCAGTTCCTCCAGTTCGCGCTGGAGAGCTTCTGCTTCTACGGGTTTGACCGGAGTCAATTCCTTAGGCTGACTTTGGGAAAATGTGGCCACCGAACAGCAGGTAAGGAGCAGGGCGGTCACTAAAATTGAGGGCTTGCGAGAATTCATAAGAGCGGGATTTCATGATAATACTCCGTGCGGCGAAAAAGGTTACGCGGTGGATAGCCAATGAGCGAAATCATCGTTTTAGAGGGGTTTAGGGCTTCCTCATTTCTTTCCTATTTTTGATCATGACAAATGCTAACCGGCCGGTCCTGGCATTCTTTGTACTTGCAACGATTGCCTTGACTTCATGTAAGTCGATGCGGCAGGCAGATGGCGATAAGTCTCTGGGAATTGCCCGTGCAAAACTGGGGCAGGAGATCGAAGCATTTCCAAACGTCAATGGAAAATACACCCTGTATGTTCAGAAACCGCAAATTACTGCAACGGGTGCGCGTAAGTTCATCGTTGTGCAATCCTCAAACCAGGCAGTGGTGGTCTCGGAGTCATTTATTCCGGGATATGTTAAGTGGGTCACCGATGAAGCGCTGGAAGTACTCAGTGTACCCGGAACTTTGAAGGCAAATGATGATCTTTCCAACTATAAGAAAACAATTCCCATTCGGTCACCCAATTAGGTGAATATGCCATACAGATACCTTGTTGCCCTGATTGTAGCTTTTTGCGGTTCCATCTTGTGGACTGTAAATTTCACATCGGCGGATCGATCGTTACAAGGCCCGGAACAAAGTCCAGTCAACTACAGCGGACCGGAGCAGTTTGCGCTTTTTCATAAAGGGATCCGAACTGCGGAAGGCGAGGCCGGACCTGCTTATGTTCGCGGCTACCGGATGAAGGAATTGCAAAGAGCAAAGGCCTTGGCCCGCACCAAAACAAATTCTCGTATTCTTTCAGCTCCCATCGAATGGACCGAACGTGGTCCGGGCAATGTACCGGGCCGAACCCGTGGGTTGATCGTAGATCCGGATGATGCAACAAAGAACACTTGGTTTGCTGGTTCTGCCGGCGGCGGTGTATGGAAGACAACTAATGCGGGTCTTCAATGGTCTCTGCTTACCCCCAACCTCTCCAACCTCAGCACGACGGTCCTTGGCATGGCACCCTCAGACCACAATACTATATATGTGGGAACAGGCGAAGGCTTTGGCAACCTCGATGGTATTAGCGGCAACGGCATTTTCAAATCAATTGACAGGGGGCTTAACTGGTCATACCTGCCGGCAACAAGTGCATTTAGTGACATCAATCGCCTTGCAATCAGTCCGACCGACGCGGGTGTTGTTGTAGCGGCGACCAATAGCGGGATTTACAGAACCACGAATGGCGGCACCAACTGGACACAGGTTTCAGCGCTCTCTCTTATTCAGGATCTGAAGGTGAATCCCTCAGATTTCAATATTCAATACGCAAGCAAGAACGCAGTTGGTGTTCTGAAGTCAGTGAATGCCGGGGTAACCTGGTCGTTGTCCAATGTCGGGATGAGTGCGGGAGGACGGATTGAACTAGCCGTCAGCCCCGTCAATACAAGTCGCATTTTTGCTTCGGCCGAAGGCGGTATCTCGGGAACGGATTCCGACCTATATATGTCAGATGACGCAGCTGCAACATGGTCCATTGTAGATGTATCATTCAATAGTGCTAGTGTTGATTTTCTGGGAGGCCAGGGTTGGTATGACAACACGGTTGCTTGTGATCCGTTCAATGCTAATGTTGTTTACTTCGGAGGCGTGGGTATTTTTCGGCTTACCCTAACTACGGGATCCACCGTAGTTTCTAACTATGAAATGAATGAGAACAACACGGCGTCGTTCCTTTTTCTTCAGACGTTTGCCAATATTCAATACGACAATGGACGACTTACAGCTGGCCCGGAGGCGGGCCAGAAGAAAGTGGAGGTTCGGTTCGGCCCTGGGATAAATCAATTTGCACATCGGTTTACTGTACCTGCAGGGGCTACTTCAGGTGTGCCGGCTGCCAGTTATTCGTATGCCAACTACATCCAGGTTCCCTTTCAGGTTTGGGATGTTTCCGATGGTTTGAATCCCCGCCAGTTGATGGTTTCCTTTCGTGACCAGGCAAACAACAATCAGTTTGATCTGGTAGAACAGTTCTTTGGAACGGATGCATTGTTGAACAGCCGTGAGTATGTTTATATCAACAATGTAGATTATTCCCTTACTCCGAATCCTAGCATCGCCATTTCCGGCGGGCATGAGCATAAGTTCATATACAATTTTTTTCCCGCACTCGTTGCCGGCGGCACCTGGACGCCGGGTAGTTTGCCGACCTCTACTTTGGAAATCCAGTATGTAAGCGTTCAAAAATTGAATGCATCTACGGTTACTGTGGCGGATCCATACAATGCGTTTGATGGAAAAAATAAGTTCACAACTTTTGGTGTAGACCTTCATCCAGATCAGCAC
>JANNAZ010000306.1:0-16075 GCA_031384895.1 Cyclobacteriaceae bacterium
CAAAAATTGACGGCTTTACACCTGACCAGCGGTTCTTCCTTGCCTGGGCACAGGTGTGGCGCAGCAAAACATTACCGGAACGTGCAGCACAGTTGATCATTACCGATTCACATTCACCCGATAATTTCCGTGCAATCGGCGCACCCGTCAACATGGATGCCTGGTACAAAGCGTTTGATATCAAGCCGGGAGACAAGCTATATAAGAAGCCGGAAGACCGCATTAAGATTTGGTGATCAGATCATGAGCTACTCACATTTTCTTGTTTCAGTAACTGATAAGGTCGCACATGTCTCTATTAATCGTCCTCAAAAGGCGAATGCGTTGCACATGCCGGCCTGGGAGGAACTCAAGTCCATCGCGGAAGAGCTGAGTGAGCGGACGGATGTCCGGGTAATCGTACTATCCGGTGAGGGGAAACTATTTTGTGCCGGGATTGATCTTGAGCTGCTCATGTCGGTAAAACAGTTTGAGAAGATCCCTTCGGACAGTGTTCGAATTGAGACACTATATATACTGGTCAAGAAGCTCCAGGACTGCGTCAGTGCGCTGGAAAGTTGCGCAAAGCCAGTCCTTGCAGCTATTCACAATGGTTGCATCGGTGGCGGTGTGGACATCATAGCAGCATGCGACCTTAGATACTGCACCGAAGATGCATACTTCACCATCAAGGAAATTGATATGGGGATGGTCGCCGATCTGGGAACGCTGCAGCGCTTGCCCAAGTTTGTCCGGCCGGCCACGGTAACGGAAATGGCTTTCACCGGTCGGGCTGTCGGGGCAAAAGAAGCTGTTGAGATTGGGTTGGTCAATGGGCGTTTCCCAACAAAAGAAGACATGCTCGAAGGAGTATTGAAACTTGCGGGTCAGATTGCCTCCAAGTCGCCGCACTCCATTCGCGGAACAAAGGAAGTGCTCCGGCATGCCCGAAATCATTCGGTTGAAGAAGGGCTTGATTTTATTGCCCGATGGAATTCTACCCATTTACTTTCCGACGATCTGACTGAATCGTTCAAGGCGGTCATGGAGAAGCGAAAGCCTGACTACGCCGATTAAAATAAAACGCACTAAACATGTCTGATCTGATTGAATCGTTCCAGGTCACGACAGAAAAAAGAAATCCTTCGTATACTGACTAGTTTTTTTCCCGAGAATATCGAAATTTGAGCCGTCAATCAACATCACATGAAGACTATACTGCTTTTTGTATTTGCCCTTCTTGCCTTTGCTCCGCAAGCCGTAGGGCAAAAGAAATCATATGTATGCCAGCCATGCGGATTGCCCTGCGATGAGGAAGTGCATAGTCAATCCGGCAATTGCAAGCTCTGTCAAATGCCGTTGGTCGATAAGGCAACAGTGACATTCACTAACCTTAGTCCGAAGGCATTTTGCGCCCGGATTGCCGCCAATCCCGACGCACTCATTCTGGATGTCCGCTCTCCCGGTGAATTTGCAGGCACCATCACCGGCGTAGCCTCATATGGACATTTCAAGAATGCGAAGAATTTCTTCATCAATGACTTGTCGAAGAGGCTCGATGAAATTAATAGCTACAAGGATCGGGAGGTGCTCATCTATTGCAGCCAAAACCACCGCAGCCCGCGCGCCGCGTACTATTTGGCCATACAGGGGTTCAAAAATATCAAGAATATGACTGGCGGCGTTTCAAAACTCAATGGGCTAACAACGACCAGTTGTTTCAAACAAAACTACGTTGAGCATAAGCCCTAGGCTTGCAAGCGGATCATTTTTTCTCTACGGGACGAAGTTGCATGGATGCCTCGCCTTTGACTAGCTCATAGACAACCGTACCTCGCCCATTTACTGATCCATCTGCCAAGTAAGCTGGAAACGTGTTGATCAGTACACCATTCTCAATCAGGAATGCATCCTTGCCCTGATAGCCTCCATAGGGTTCTCCCGCTTTGGTATTGTAGGGAGTTGCGCCTTCAAACGAAATCATGGATACCGACTCATCCTGGTTCGAGCACAATCCAAAAACAGTTCCATAGGCTTCCGGGCCAGTTGATCGCGTGACGAGATAAAGTTCTTCAAATCCATCTTTGTCCAGGTCAGCCTGATAGATGGCAATAACCGGATCAACTTCGCCAAATTCTATGGCAATACTATCTCCTGAGAACCCACGCACCTGCACAGACACGTTGACCAGGCTGGAATCTGATAGCATCGTCTGCCGCACAATCCATGTTTTCCCGGTAAGGGTAGTAAACTCTTTGGTGAGCGGGGCGCCGACAGGAAAGCTGTACACAATGGAATCTGTTCCATCATCCTCCACATCATTTTGATCTGCCGAACCATCGCATCCCGCCAAAAGCAGGACACAGATAATGGGTAAATACATACACTGGTCGCGCTGAGTATTCATTTCGGGAGCGAAGATATTTCTTTTTACAACAAGCGTAAGCCGGGGGTTCCATTTCAATTAAGGCAATATAGCGTTCGCCACCGAACACCAAGTAACAAAACTGACCACACCCACACGGGAATATTGGACCCAAAGCGCTAATTTGGTCATGGTACGCTTATTGAATGATTAGGTCGAAATAAATTGCCTCATCCAAGAACTACCCATGATACGTCACAGCCTACTGCTCATTTTTCGCAATTTCACTCGATCCAGGGGTTCGTTTTTTATCAACCTGATCGGGCTGTCAACCGGGTTGGCCAGTACCCTGCTCATTTATTTGTGGGTCATGGACGAAGTGGCGATCGACAAGTTTCATGAAAATGAAGGCCAGCTCTACCAAGTAATGGCCAACCATCACAACTCCGATCGCGTGGAGACGATGGAGGCAACCCCGGTCCCTCTTGCCCTCGCATTGGCGCGCGAGGTTCCTGAAATTCTTCATTCAACAAATCTCGCCCCTGCTTCCTGGTTTACTTCATTTACGCTGGCTTCAGAAGGCTCCGTAACTAAATTCAAGTCGACCGGACAGTTTGTGGATTCCGCCTATCTCCGGGTATTCTCTTTGCCGCTTGTGATCGGTGACAAAGAAAAAGCATTGTCCGATCCGCACAACATCCTCCTCTCGGAAACGCTTGCCACCAGCATGTTCGGCTCTCCTCAAAACGGAATAGGTAAGACGATTGACTGGAATATCTCTCAGTTCAAAGGGCGGGGAACCGTCTCGGGTATTTTTCAGGATGTTCCCCGTACTTCAACCCAGCAGTTTAATCTCCTGCTTACCATGCAAGCCTTTGTTGGCCTGGTCGGAGGAACCGATAATTGGGGAAACAATGTGCCAAGTACGTTTGTCGTGCTGAGGGAAAAAGCAGATGCAGGACAGGTGGAGGAAAAGATCACAGACTTCCTTAAAAGCAAACTATCCAGCTCGAAGATCAAGCTTTTCCTGAGGCCATATTCCGAAGGGTATCTTCATGGCCGCTACGAGAATGGCCTGCCCGCTGGTGGAAGAATTGAATATGTGAGGCTGTTCTCGATCATTGCCGGATTCATTCTCGTGATCGCATGCATCAATTTCATGAATCTCTCTACCGCGAAAGCAAGCAGGAGAATCAAAGAGGTCGGCATCAAAAAGGCTGTGGGCGCAGACCGTCATGAACTCATTCTCCAGTACCTGGGTGAATCTCTCGTCATGAGCTTCCTTTCGCTTGCGGTAGCACTTGTACTCACGCAACTCCTTCTCCCCGCCTTCAGTCAGCTGACAGGCAAGGTTCTTGTGCTGGAGTTTACTCCTTCTCTGATATGGGCACTGGCAGGATTCTGCATTTTCACCGGACTAACTGCCGGTAGCTACCCGGCCTTTTACCTCTCCGGTTTCAGTCCGGCCTCCGTGCTCAAAGGGAAATTTTCAACAACTGGAGTTGAGCTCCTGGCGCGACGCGGGCTCGTCGTACTTCAATTTACACTATCCGTCGTCTTTATGGTGGGGGTGCTGGTAGTGTCGAGGCAAATTGACTTCGTTCAAAAGAAGAATCTTGGTTTTGACAAAGACCATGTCATACTCTTCGACAAAGAAGGTCAGATCGCTGAGCATGCGGAAACTTTTTTATCCGAAGCGATGCGCGTGCCAGGAATTACAGCAATTTCTTCTGCAAATCAGAACCTGATTGGGAACGACAGTTTTACGATTGGTGTGTCCTGGGATGGTAAGAATCCGGACGAGATTATCCGTTTTGGAATACTGGGTGTTGATCACGACTACGTTGAAACCATGAATCTCCAGTTGACATCGGGTCGATCATTTTCACGCCAGATGAATGACAAGGGCTCGATCATCATCAATGAGGCTGCTGCAGAGCGGATGGGTTTATCAGATCCTATCGGAAAAAGGATCATCCTCTGGAATAACCCGGTAGAAATCATCGGGGTAGTTCGCGATTTTCATTTCGAGTCGTTCCATGAAAGGCTGAAGCCCTTTATTTTCCGGGTGCGCCCCGAAGAGACACTTCATATTTTGGCAAGGGTTGAAGCAGGCCGCGAGAAAGAGACGCTGATGCGCCTCGAAAAACTATACCATGCCTTCAACCCGGGTTTTGCATTTGATTACCGGTTCCTGGATCAGGACTTCCAGAAGCTATACACCACAGAACAGCGTGTCGCTACGCTGGCCAACTATTTTGCAGGGCTTGCCATCATGATCTCCTGCCTTGGGTTGTTCGGGCTGGCTTCGTTTAGTGCCGAACGCAGAAGAAAAGAAATCGGACTTCGCAAAGTGCTGGGCTCCTCTGAGGCGGCAGTTGTCATCTTGCTCTCAACGGATTTAACCCGGCTGGTTGTACTTTCTCTGCTAATTGGTCTACCGCTGGCTTACTTCATTTCAACATATTGGCTGGAGGGTTTTGCCTTTCATGTTGAACTCCAGGCTTGGTATTTTCTCGGCGCTGGGTTCACAGCGCTTGCTATCGCCTGGATAACCGTAGGTTCCCAGGCTTTCCGGGCAGCGCGAGTTAACCCGACGGAATGTTTGAAGGAGCAGTAGAATGTAAATGCTGAATGTAAAAGGGAAGTCTCCGCATTACTTACATCGGGAAGCCTGAAAGCAAATACTATCCCCGTTGAGCGGGATTTTCCCGTACTTGTTGAGGATGCCGTCGAGGCGCAGGTTTGCGATCGAAGGACCTTCTTTGGTCATTGTCACTAAGGTGAAGTGGTCGAACGAATTTAAGTCCTTCTCATTCTGATGGCCACCCGTGGTTCCCAGCATGATATGATCCCTGTCATTCTTTGTAGCGTGCGAGTAACTGTGAAAGTGACCATTGAAGACTGTATATGGCTTCCCTAAGAGTGCATGTTCGATTCCCTCCAGGCTTCCTTCTCCTTCTCGCTTCCAGATGGGCTTGTGCATGAACAGCACGGTCCAGGATACTTCCGGGTGCTTGGCAATAACGTCCTTGAAAAATGAAGTCTGTTCCGTACCAATGTTTCCCGTGACACGCTCAGGCATTTTATAATATTCCATCTCTTTTGCTTTTTCAGGCTCGGGGCCATCCATGACTTTGATCGCTGCCTTCCTCGCTTGATCAATTTCCTCGCGTCTTTTATCAGAATGATCTTCTGTGTCCAGCACGAGGAAAAGAACGTTCTTATAAACAAAATAATAGTAATGCGCACCATATCGCTCCTTCCAAACCTTGCGCATGACGGCATCGGTGAGGTCGTGGTTGCCTCCTACGTGGAAGAGCGGCGCATTCGCCTTGCGGGCACGGGTGTCGAAACGCTCGTATTCCATCGCGATAGAATCCGAATTTGACGATTTCCCCTCTACAAGGTCACCCACTGTGACAATCAATTCCGGCCGAACCAGGTTGATTTGCTCAATGGCAATGTCAAAGATTCCTTCCCGTTCTCCACCGTTCAGATCGGTGACAATCGCAAACGTAAATTTCCCCTCTGCGTTATCGAATTTTTCGCTCAACCACGGCACCGGCCCCTGTGCTTGCAGCCCATGAGTGAACACAGGCGGCTGATTGGGAGTGCAGGCCATAAAGACTAGACAAATGCCAAGGGTTACTGTTGTGATAGACACCTGACGAGTGTTGTTGTTTTGGGATGTCATGGGTTGAAATTTAAGTTATTAAATATACTGAATCTGATCAGCCAATGTACCCCCATCCTTAAAAGGGACTTACGAAATCTCCACTCAAGCCAATCAGTGTTGACAATCAAGAGCATCAGTCGGCCATTTTCAAATTGTCCATTTTAATATTCCATTGACGAATTCTCTACGTCCAAGTCAGAATATTACTTACTTTCGTTTCGCGGCAATCACGCAAACCGCTTCTATGTGCAGATGGATGGCGTACTCTGGGGGAAAGATCCAGTTGGATGAACTCCTCTTCAATGCAAAACACAATCTAATAGATCAAAGCATGAGCTCACGCTCGGCGGAAACCCCCACCAATGCGGATGGTTTCGGTCTTGGCTGGTATGGTGCCCATGCACGACCAGGTCTGTTCCGAAGTATTCGGCCTGCCTGGAATGACTTCAATCTACGCGACCTGGCGGCCAATATCGAGTCGAACATGTTCATGGCCCATGTACGGGCTACATCCCTCGCGACGGTACAAGAAACCAACTGTCACCCTTTTCGTTACGGTAATTGGCTTTTTGTCCATAACGGTGAAGTCTTTGAGATCGAAAAATTCCACCGTGAACTATTGATGGCTGTTGACCCTAAATACTTTTCCAACATTTTGGGCTCGACGGATTCCGAACTCATGTTTCACCTGGCCTTGACTTTCGGGCTGGAAAAAGATCCAACGGCAGCGCTCGCCCGTATGGCTGGATTCATCGAAAAGACAGGAAAAGAAAAAGGTGTCAATGAGTCCCTATGGATGACTTTGGGCGTGACGGACGGCAATACCTTATATGGCGTACGATATGCCAGCGACAATGCCGCGCCAACTCTCTATCACAGCATTGCGGCAAAAGACATTTATGAAATCAATCCCGATGTAAAAAGTCGCATTAATGACACAGCCCGCGCCATTGTCTCTGAGCCCATCGGTGTTTTTCCGCAGATGTGGAAAGAGGTGCCGCAGGCGACACTGCTGGTGGTGAAGGATGGTCACATTGAATCCAAGGCTTTTGTACCAGAGACCTAGAGTCAGGACGACTCAAAACCGAAAAATGCAAAATATTGAATGCAAAATGAAAAAGGGGAGGCCGTAAACACACCACTTTTACATTTTGCATTGGCTATTCTGCATTTTACATTTTCTTTATTTTACTCTCACCGGGAAGACTCAACTGGAAGAGCGCAGATCCTTACCGGCTTTCTTCCCTCCCATCAGGATACCTGGCAAACCGTCCACGCTCTCTTGCGTGTACATGCTCATGCGATGGCCAAGGCCAACCGCCAAATTGCGTACGCTGATAGTCGGCATACGCCTGCTGGATATCCGCCTGACTATTGCCGACAAATGGACCGTATTGAACGACTGGTTCACCGATAGGAATTCCCTGCAGCAGGAGGAAGCGCGTCTCCTCATTTCCATTGACCAATTTTACCCCAACATCTGCCTTCAGTTCAATCGCCTGGTGTGAGGAAAAATCGCGACCGTCGATTGACACAGACTTTCCTTCATAGAAATAGAGTGACCGGTTAGCTTTCGCTGATGCGGCGGGCAGTGTCCAGGTGGCGCCGGGTTCGAGTGTAATCAACCAAATCGCTACATCATGTGAAGAATCTGCCGCCCACGACTCTGGTGTCGGATCCGGGGCCTTCTTATCGCCCACAGTTCCTGCAATTACTTTTATACTCGCCATCTTCCCATCTAAATCTTTGTGTTCATAGACCGGAATCGTATCACTCCACAACATCGCGAAGTGCGGGGATGCCATTTTCTTTGCCTTTGGCAGGTTCAGCCATATCTGGAAAAGCTCCAAGGGATTCTTTTTGTCTTTGTTGACCAACGGAAACATCTCACAATGTTGCACGCCCTTACCTGCTGTCATCCACTGTACATCGCCAAATCCAAAACGACCAGCGGCGCCCAGGGAGTCAGAATGATCGACAAGTCCTTTGGTCACCACGGAAACCGTTTCAAATCCCCGGTGCGGATGCGCGGGGAAACCGGGCACTTCCTCTCCATGATACATCCGCCACCCCTCTTTATTAACAGCAAAATCTTGCCCCAGCTGCCTTCCAGCTAGCGAGGCCTTCGGTCCCATAACATCATTGCCTTCCGGGTAAAAATCTTCGTGATGGACGCAAAACAAGAATGGGTCTTGGGTCTCCCAGGGGAAGCCGAGGGGCTTGATGGCTTTGATTGCAGTCATAAGTGAGTTGATGTTGGTCAGTGGACAGTAGTTGGTACTAATTAACAGAAATATTACAAGAAAAGTTTAGCCTTGATTCGTTTGATTCAAGGACTACTTGATTATGCAAACAACAATATCTACACATATGATGATTTTGCTAGATAGCCCCATCGGGGCGACATTTTGACTGCACCGGGCTTTAGCCCGGGGATCAAGAATAGGTATTGGAAGAGGACCACAGGAAAGCTGTCTCTGTGCTTCTCCTCTGGTTGGACCCGCACAGGTGAGATGAATCTGAAGTGAGCATCCATTCGTAGGAAAGAAATATCAATTATGGCAACTTTGCAAAATCAATGGTTGGCGGAATGCCGCGCTCCGGCCGATCGAACAGTTGCTCCAGACGGGTGAAGTCATTGAAGAATCCACAGTTGCGGAGAAAGAAGGCGCCGTCAGCCACACCACCACCATAATCTTTCCGATAGTTCTTTCTGGCCGTATTGTCTGCGGTAAACTTTGCCTGAATGATCTCATGCCAACTGCCTGATGCATCGCAGATCCACTGGTTGCCGTAGCGGGCCATCCGTGTAGTTTTTCCCGTTTCAGGAGTAAAGTTTTCAAGGAATGAATATAGACCCGAGAGGTAAGCAGCCTTTTTTGGTCGGCGCCAGCTTGCGATAAGTGCCCATTGATTTTTTTCAGGAGCGAAGAACCAGGCAGTGTAGGTGGTTGCTTCAATACCTTGCGGTTGTGCGCGGAGCAGGAAACCGTAAGAAATTCCCGCCCTCCAAGGATATCTTAGATAACTCTGGCCACCGGAGCCTTCGTTGCCAAATTCACCCGTGTACACGCCTTCTCCTTTTTTCTGGAGTAGAATTCGATCTGCTTCAGGTATAGATTTCGGGTCATCCGTTTGGAAAGGGCTCCATACCGAAAAAAGTACACGTCGCTCTTTCTCTGAGTTAACCTGCATGCCAACGTATCCATCCGAAAAACCATTGGCCATGTAGTAAGAGCCGATCACATCGTTGCCTGCGGGCACGGTGATTTCGGAATAGAAATATTCGACATCGGTACGGCCCAACATGTCGTATCGAAGGTGAACGCTTGGTCCGCGACGACCCCAGTAGAAGAAGTTGCCCTCGTTATTCTTTACATAAGAAAGATCTTCACCCACGGCCGAACCGCTTATTGTTATCCCCGAAAGCGTTCCGAAATAGTCCCCTGATTTACTAAGGCCCTGCAGAGCAACCGCAACATATCCCGGTGCGGCGATGGGCCAGTTGCCCGCTAAATGTTCGCCTACTCCGGCAACAACATCAACCTCCTTCGCAATGTCATGAATGGTCACCTTGACACGCGCGGCGGATGACGAGGCGAGATTCAATGATACCAGAAGGTCGCCCGGCTGAACCCGCACATAAATGGTGCAAATGCTTTTGGGGTCGGACCAATTCACCACGCCTTCTTTGTTGACCGCATCGCTTCCGCCGGTTACCCAGGCATTTCCGCCAGCGGGAATAAAGACAGCGCTTCCGGAAGGAATCTTCTGGGCCGCGACGGGAAATCCGCCGATTATAAAAGCCAAGAGATTCAGTACCAAGTGGGTTGTCGATGATTTCATAAAGCGTTATTCGCTATTTCAGCTATTTCATGGAAAATTAATAGACCGTCGGAATAATATGGCAAAAACAGAAGTCTCAATACAATACCTCCTAAAACCCGCCAAAGCTTTTCGGTTAAACTCCCATCACATGGCTACTTTGGAAAAACAAAAACCAGGGCTGCCCGCACACCGAAAGCAGATTTACTTCCGTCCGGCGCTACTACCTGGATGCGGGGTCCAATGGCCAAAGATATAATTTGCGTTCCTAATTTAGTGATCCCTGAAATAGTAGGATTTATAAAAACAGACGTGGTACTCGCTTGCCAGTTTTGTGTGATCTCCGCATTGCCACCAAGGCCTGCACCACTTTTCCAATTGTAATTTAAGAAGGGTTGTAAGAACATTTGATTTACATCTGCCCTGTTTGCGTCACCGGCAATAGACCAGATTTGATTAACCAATGCGCCGTATGTCCACCCATTCGCTTGTTTGAGAATCAATGCGGTGGGTCCCACACCAAACTTCTTCGTCCCTAAAAAATCATTGGTTGCAACAGGTACCAGAAACGCGGGGCCTGCCCCCCACACAAGGCCATTCTTTGCTTCAGCTGGTGAAATAAACGCACTGGCAACAGCATCCCCCAAACCAACCTGACTCGAACCATCACTCGTTATATCATACTGTGATACCAGGGGCAGAACGACCCTTGCAATCAGATTTAGATTTGAAGAAAGTTTTATTGGAATAACTGGTTGTATGTTCAATGTATTTCGTGTGCCGTTGTAGGCTCCTATCCCTACGTCCGTGTTGTTTTGGAAAGGCATACTGATGAGTGATGCAACAGGGTTCGCTAATTTTTTAGCAAGCTCCGCGGCATCGCTTGATGCGGGCGTGTCCTGAGCAAAAGCGGCTAGAGAACGTGTTACGAGCAGCAGCGTTACGAACTTTTTCCTGTACTTCATTATTTTTTGGTCTAAAAAACCGACGGTCACCAACTCTATGATTAGTTATTCCAGTAGGCTCGAAACTAGTTAAAA
This sequence comes from Cyclobacteriaceae bacterium, assembly GCA_031384895.1. GTDB lineage: Bacteria > Bacteroidota > Bacteroidia > Cytophagales > Cyclobacteriaceae > ELB16-189. The sequence continues at coordinate 10,889 of JANNAZ010000306.1, forward strand.
TTCTGCCATTTACATGCGTGGCTTTCGCTAACGTTAGGCTGGATTTCTTCTGCCTTTTACTATTTTCACCTGGAGAATGAATACCCCAAAACTCAAGCCCATGATTGTGCATGCCCTTGTGCTGCTGGTCGGAATGATCGGCCTGTATTATGCCTACGTGCAATACCAGAAGACCCGACAACTACTCTCTTCGGGAATCGTAACTACGGCTACGGTCATCGAACTGATTGGTGATCAGGGTGAGGACGGCGATCTTTACAAGCCTAAATTCCGGTTCATGAATGCACAGCACAAGCCGGTAGAATTCACCAGTGACATGAGTTCAAAACCTCCAGCCTACGAAATTGGAGACCAAGTGGCAATTGTTTACCTACCCGCCCAGGCGAATGACGCACGCGTGATTTCCTATTGGAATCTATTCCGTTGGACGATAGTACTAACCGCACTCTCAGCTCCATTCCTGGTGATTGGATTGGGGTATTTCGTTTATAACTTATTTGAGGGGGATTTGGCGGTTAGGGGCTGAACCTGTCTACTGTTCTCCCAAAAACCAGGAAATGTGAGTACACTCAGAGCAGACAAAACAACTGGCACTTTTGTTGGCCCAATCCAGGCTGAAGAACGTAGCCACAGCCGTATTGAGTTGTGCCTGTCTTGTCCAGAAATACGTATTACTGCAAACTGGACATCTTAGTTCATGTCCCTTAATTTCAACCGTTTGAGGTTGGTCAGGCTGTTTGGTTTTGAACAAGTTCATAGGCTAGCATTTTTATTTCTGAAGAATGGTATATACATAGTTGATTGCAAAGCAGATTGCTACTCTAATAAGCACTCCCGCTATTAGCTTTAAAGGATTCTCTTTTACTTGTTTCAGTAACTCAGTCATAAGTTTATTTAGTTACCTGATTTCCGTCGCTACTTCTTGCCCATCCAATTTGATATAACTTTAACAAGTTTCAAAATCAATGGGGTTTAGCAATCATATTTCTTGTTGTCGAACTAGTTGCTGATTTAGCCAGTGAACCAAAACTAATCACCCTTTCGGCTACCTGGATTCCACGGCATCATTGCACTCGTCCGTTTCTTATACGCCTGAAAAGCCAGATTGTCCTTGTATTTCGCCTCCAGCATGGGCACCCCGACAATACCAGAAGACCCGGCAATTACCTCATTCGGGAATCATAACTACGGTCCAGCTTGAAATGGAAGCCTAAGGTGAGTGTGACGGGCCAATTCGTTGAGGTAACGGTGAGTCCTTGTGCCTTGAGGGCATCAACATCCTTCTGAAACTGAGGATCGCGAAAGGGGACAAGCAACCCAATTGTCCAGAATGTCTTCTCTGATTTATTGCTTTTCACTTCAATACCGCCGCCCACAGAATAACCATAGTATTGTTTGCGCGTAATATAGACTTCTGACTCCAACCCTGCATTGACCCCGTAAAGACCAGTTATATAGAAATCAACTCTCTTTTCTGTTGGTAATCGGAACTGGACGCCGCCGGCAAAGCCCGTTTTATAATAGTATAGGCCAATGCCTCCAAATGCGCTAAACCATCGGCATGGCAGGACACTTACTCTGGTTCCAATATGTCCTCCATAATCTACTCCAAAACCAAACCCGGCATTGGCATAGGATTTCTTCGGCGTATCGTCTTTCTCTCGTGCTTGTGCGCAAGAGCGTGAACTGAAGTTCAAAACAAGCAAGACTGATACGAATAGTTTTAACATTCTGAATGGTGCAGTCAATGAAAATGCAAATACCTTATTTGTCAAATCGCCCGAAGCCGTTCGCGGCATGCTTCCTACTCAGTCACCCATACATGCTCTGAGCTTTCAGAAATAGTAAATTATTCCAAGCCACCTCATGATAAACCAAATCACCATTTTCCCTTTGGATGCTACCGAACTTTCCCTCCAATTAAAATCCCTATGCTGAACGTAACAAAAGATGGGTTTGTAAAGTATGTGTTGTATCCTAATGCGTAATCTGGAGTAGTGTTATTCATTGTCCGTCCTAACGAACTTTCATCTATTGCTTCAAACTTTTCAGTCAATCTATACCCCAGCTTAATGAACAATCCCTTACTCCTGCCCAAATCAAAAAAGCAACCAAGACCAATGTACCCTGACAACGCATTCCCTTTTCGTAGGTCTGTACTCTCACCACCCGTGTAACTTCGAAATCCAATGGAGCCAAGAATCCCTTTGGCGGATGCCCCGTAATGACGTGGCACTTCTGCATGATTCGACACAAAGCGATAGCCAAGGCCAAAATCAATGAATGGAAGCACTTCTGAACTTTGTCCCATAAATACCCGATGCGAAAAATCCAGGGAAATAGCCCCTATAGAATATTCGTAAGATGAATTCTTCTGATTATCAACCACGATCGAGGCTTGCACACCTAAATAGTAACTTCGTTGTGCGCCCGGGCTTCCCATATAACCAAAGGAAACTCCTTTTTGAGTGCTGCTTCCAGATTCAATTTCATAAGCAAGGGAAAGATAATGTCCAGATGCAGGAAATACTTTTTGATTGCTCTTCGCTACGCTAGCCGGACTAACGGGTTGCATACTTTGCGAAACCGCGGCAAACATCAGTCCACTAAGTAAGAATATAAGGAGTAGTTCCTTCATGTTGAATATGTATTGAAAAGATTTCCGTTCTAGAGATACTGGAATTTATACTAAGCCTGGCAATGACCAGGCCTAATTTTTTGCGCAGCTTCTACTTTTGAGCTACTACGGTGCTTTTTTCAGCCTTATAGTCAAGCGTATATATGTAATTCTTGTGATCCATTTTTGATACACCCTTTTCCCCGATGCTTGGTTTCCAAAGTGAGCCGTCGATCCCGTCGAGAACCATTCCCCAAGGGAGGGGAATACCTCCCGGGGTCACGCCAGTCCAAACAACGATGGTGCCGAAGAATGCCCAACCCCTAAAGGTTCTCTGTGTAAACTGGAAGACCTGCTCGTCGTATCCATCCTCTTTGACGGAAAGGGACAATTCGTTTGCTTGAGACCGATTTACTTTCAATAGGGCGCTGCCTGATCCCTGAACAATCCCCTTGTATTTGATTGTTGCATTCGGACGATTGGGGACGATGACCCGTGCGTAATACTTGCTCCCACCAACAATGGTAGCGCAGCTGCTTAACCCGAAGAGCACAACTCCAAAGGCCACTAATAGAACTGTCGTTTTCATACTAATTGAGTTTTGGTTGAATCGCTTGTGCTGTCTTTCAGCAAAGCCGACACAAAACTCAGAAGAAACGGAGGGGGTATGCTAACGCAGATCCGGCATTAACTAACACTATTGCTCAATTCGGGAGTCTTTGGAGGGTTTTTGAGGTATTCATGCGGGGTAACACCGAATTTCTCTTTGAATACATTTGAGAAACTGGAATGATTGTTGAAAGCCGCCAAATTAACAGTTATTTGTTTTTAAGCCTAAACACATTTCTACCACTGATCGATTTGCTCCTGCCCGATCCAAAAGTTGTACTTGTCCGCTGAAAGGCCAATTCAAGGTTGGACTCCGTCAAGTCATTTATTTGAATCTCCATTTTTCCATCAAGGTTAATGAATTTCGCGCTTTCATCGGTAAAAACCCAGGTGCCAGTAGAAGACCATAAGGGACTACCTCCGAAACTGATGTAGGTTCCTTTGTTGAATCGTATCGTGAAATTTGCGTAAAGGTCGGAATGATCAACGCCATCGACTGTTACTACTGCTTTGTTCCAGGCTGCGGCCATCAATAGGCTCTCTGATTTTTCTTGCGCGGAGGGTACGGGGTCTTTGCAGCTCAACAGAGCAGCCATTACCAGAACAATGGTGATTCGTATTTTGACTGTGGCATTCTTCATATTGGCTTCTCTTATGTTATTTTTTAAGGAATCTTGATTGCTGTTTTAAACCTCCTTGTGTCATCAAGACATAATAAATTCCTTCGGAATAGCTTCCGACATCTACCTTCATCGATGATCCTCCGGTACCTGTTTGACGTGTGATGGTATTGCCCATGCCATCAACCAGCATGACACTGACTTCATCATTTTCTTTGAATCCGTCCAGTTGAATCGTCAGCAGGTTGTGAACAGGATTGGGATAGACTCTTGCGTTTCCTGAAGTCGCATGAGGTATATCACCCGTCACAATAAAAGTCTCGCCTTCAGACATGGGGCCAATGCATCCATCTATCGTAACTTTTACCTTGTGCACCCCCTTGTCTTTCACCGTATAGGTTTTACCTGTTGCCTCTCCAATCAGATTTTCGTTCAGATACCATTGGTTTCCGGTGTCGCTGCTGGACGTAAGCAAGGGCATGGCAGGATCTGATAGGTTAACTAGGATGACTGCTTTGGAAGGATTGATGCAGAAAGTTTGTGAAAGGCCGGGCGCAGCACTGAAAGTATTATTTCCAGGTTGTCCTGCAATGATTGTTACGCTGCCGGGCTTGACGATGGATACTTGGCTTCCCGAAATGGTCACTTTGTCAGAAAGTGTTGAGAAGCTAGCTGCAAGACCTGAAGAAGCAGTCGCTGAAAGAGCAAAGGATGGGTCATCCATCTTTTTTTCTGTAATACTGGTGAAGCTGGTGATGGTCTGGCTGTCCCTGTTTCTCAATATAGAAACGGTATTACTGTTGCTATTGGTTACAACCAGTTCTGGTTTTCCGTCACCGTCAATGTCGCCAATGACAACCGTTATCGGATTGGTACCCGTTGGGAAATCCACTTTTGCAGCGAGGGAATTGGAAGTAAATGGGCCGGCCGTTGTTGTGTTCTTGAAAACGGAAATCTTATTGGCAGTGGCATCGGTCACATTGGCGCTGAAATTGGCCACGGCCAGGTCAGGTTTACCGTCGCCATTCAAATCGCCGATTGCAATAGTCTGTGGGCCTGTCGCTGTTGGAAAGTCAACTTTGGTTGCGAATGAACCGGCTGTGATGGTTCCGCCGGTGGTCGTATTCTTCAGAATGGAAATGGTATTGCTGTAATAGTTTGAAACAGCAAGGTCTGGTTTGCCATCACCATCTAGGTCTCCAATGGCCATGCCGAGGGTGCCACTAGGGCCCGAGATGACATCAATTTTAGGCGCAACCAAGAACCGCTCACCCCACTCCAAAAATGGTTCACACCACCCAAGGAACCGCTCAAGCGACCCCAGAAGAGGTGAAACCTCTT
>JANNAZ010000369.1:0-8808 GCA_031384895.1 Cyclobacteriaceae bacterium
GCCCAAGCGCAAGACCCGCGCCAGTGTTGCCCGGGAAAAAGGCCTGGAGCCTTTGGCCTTCACACTTTTTGATCAGGGAAGTGCGAATCCAGACAAGGTGGCTGCGGCCTATATTAATAGGGACAAGGGAGTGGCAACCGCAGAGGAGGCACTCCAGGGTGCCCGCGACATCATTGCCGAATGGATAAGCGAAAACGCTGAAGCAAGGAAGGCGGTCCGTGAAATGTTTTGGAAGGAAGGACTTGTCGAAGCACGTGCCGTAAAATCGAAGGCCGCCAGTGAGGAGGCCCAGAAATTCCGCGACTATTTTGATTGGAGTGAACCGCTGCGCAAAGCGCCCTCGCACAGGATTCTTGCCGTGCTCCGCGGTGAGCAAGAAGGATTTCTTTCGCTGCACATTGCTCCCGATGAGGACGTCGTTGTTCCCATGCTGCAACATCATTTTGTTAAATCAACGAATGCTGCGTCCCTTCAAGTACGTTTGGCTGTTGGTGATAGCTACAAACGGCTTCTTCAGCCATCCATCGAATCTGAAGTGCGTGAGGAGACTAAGCAGAAAGCAGATAGCGATGCCATCAACGTATTCAGTTCCAATCTGAGAAAATTGTTGCTAGCATCCCCCTTGGGACAAAAGCGCGTGCTCGCCCTCGACCCCGGGTTTCGTTCGGGTACAAAATTGGTTTGCCTGGGTGCTCAGGGCGAATTACAGTTCAACACCGTGATTTATCCACATGAACCACAGCGGGAAACGATAAAAGCCGCAACCATCGTGAGGGGTCTCTGTGATAAATTCAAAATTGAGGCGATCGCCATTGGCAATGGTACGGCAGGCCGGGAGACTGAAGCCTTTATTAAGGCGCTTGATCTGCCCAAGGCAATTCTTGTCGTAATGGTGAACGAAAGTGGCGCATCGGTGTATTCCGCATCCGAAACGGCCCGCGAGGAGTTTCCCGACCAAGATGTAACTGTGCGAGGTGCAGTTTCGATCGGCAGGCGTCTCACCGATCCACTAGCAGAACTGGTTAAAATCGACCCGAAAGCGATTGGGGTCGGGCAGTACCAACACGATGTGGATCAAGTCAAGCTGCGTGCCGGGTTGGAGGATGTTGTAGCGAGCTGCGTCAATTCTGTTGGTGTGGAACTTAACACGGCCAGTAAGGAATTACTCACCTATGTTTCCGGACTTGGGCCTCAGTTGGCGAAGAGCATCGTTGAATATCGGAATCGGTATGGTGCTTTTGCGGATCGGGAGGCATTAAAAAAGGTCCCACGCCTGGGAGGCAAAGCATTTGAGCAGTGCGCTGGGTTCTTGCGAATTCGTGATTCCAAGAATCCACTGGACGGGAGTGCCGTTCACCCGGAGAGCTACGCGATTGTCGAAAAATTTGCACTCGACCTGGGGTGCACAGTCAGGGATTTGATGACTCGCGCTGAACTTCGCAAGGCGCTCGACCTTAAGAAATATGCTACACCCGAAGTAGGCTTACCGACTCTTGGTGATATCCTGATTGAGTTGGAAAGACCGGGCCGTGATCCAAGGGAAAAGTTTGAAGCCTTCAGTTTTCAGGAAGGCGTGCATGAGTTGAAAGATCTGAAAGTGGGTATGTCACTTCCCGGGATTGTCACGAACGTCACAAATTTTGGCGCATTCGTTGATGTTGGCGTGCACCAGGATGGACTGGTTCATATCAGTCACCTGAGTGATCGTTTTGTCAAAGACCCCAATGAGGCTGTTGCTGTTCAGCAAAAGGTTAGGGTGATTGTGCTGGAAGTGGATGTCGCCCGAAAACGGATCGCCCTTTCTATGAAGAGTGATCCACTTGCTGATCGTGCACTATCCCCCACACATACTATTCAGCGAAAAGAAAAGGGCGCGCCTGGAAAGTCTTCAGGCGGCGTGAAAGAGAGCCCGGTCGCAGGCGACATGAAGTCAAGTCTTGAATTGTTGAAGCAGAAATTCAAGGGATAGCAAAAGGCAAGCCTAGGGGATAAGGGAATTCCGTTGAGCGAGTGGAGTTTGATCCAATCGTAGGATATCCCTGGCATCATCGTAAAGAAGCTGCAGCCTCGGCTTATTGGACAGATGCAAAGCGCATATGGTGCATTGGCGAATCTGGCTGAAGAGTTTGTCCATCGTTTTTTTGGCGAAGTTACGACTGGTGAGTTGCTTCCTTGTCGGTTGAAGGACAACATGCACAACAGCGTAATATCCCTTGGAAATTTAACTGGAGGAATTTTCCTACTTTCATACTGAATACAAGCATTAAACCAATAATTATGACCCCTGCATCCCGTTCCGTCTACTATTTTGGGTTCTATTTACTGGCAACTGCCATCACACTCACTGCGTTTCCTAATGTGTTGCTTTCACTAATGCAGGTTCCGGAAACCACCGAGGTGTGGATTCGCCTGTTGGGCGTTGTTGTATTTGCCGTTGGCTTGTACTATGTTTTCATGGCCCCTGCAAATAACGCATTGTTCAATACCCTTACGGTCTACGCACGTTGTTCAGTCTTTGTCTTCTTTGTTGCTTTTGTCTTCATCGACCTGGCCCCCGTGCAGATGATTTTGTTTGGCGTTGTTGATCTGGCGGGCGCGTTGTGGACCTACTCAGCGCTTCGCAAAGGGTAGGGATTCTTAATGTGGGAAGTATTGCATGCCTCAGTCGCTAAATGATCTGACAATACCAATGGATTTCCGATTGGTTTGGAGACTGTTGCCCGAAGTATGTGATGGTGCTGTGTCTAAGTGCACCTATCATCTTATTAATCATTTTGGCTTATGAGGTTAATTCTCTGTACGCTAATTCTTGAGTTGGTAACCGGTATTGTTTATGGCCAAATTTCCCCAAGACATATCAAAACGTATGGGCCTGAAGTAACCAAATCAGGCCAGGTGATTAACGCCATTGCTTCAGATACGAATGGGGTTATGTTTTTCGGCATTGATAAAGGTGTTTTGGTTTATGACGGAGAAACCTGGGAGGTCATTTCACTTCCTGGAGGAGTAGGTGCTCAATCGCTGGAATACGACTCCATCCGGAACAGGATATGGGTGGGAGGACTGCATACTTTTGGGTATCTCTGCTACGACTCCGTAGTCCATTACAGGTACATTAGCCTATCCGATACAGAATACCTAAGGCGCCATTTTAATCAGGTTTGGGGAATCCTGGTGGGAAGCAAAAGCGTAACCTTCGCCATTGAAGAAGGGATTTATGTTGTGCGGAATGATTCCGTTAGGGTCATGGACATTAGTAATGCCTACTATTTTGAGGTGGACGGACTCTCCTATGTTTCGAGTACCAGGGGACCATTGTATATTTTGCATGAAGGCAAACTCATTCCGATATGGGACCAATCAGAAATTGCCAATCAGGCAGTATATCAGATCGTCAAACTTGATAGGGATAATCACCTGCTTTTTACGCCCTTTGATGGTGTATTTGTCCATCATCTTCCAACAAAACGTGTTTTCCCTTACTTGGCTCCACTTTCGAAGCTGCTTAAGAAAAGTGGGTATTTTGCTTCTACTCTGTTATCCGAAGGTGTGCTCGCGATAGGTACTTATTTTGACGGAATTGTGATTACCGATTTGCATGGAAATGTCATTGACCAATGCGACCAGAGAAAGGGCCTGCTCTCTAATGGTATTTCAGACCTTGAACTGGACCGTTTCGGTAAACTTTGGGCCGCTACCGATTATGGGATTTCTGTAATAGATTTAGTAGCAGCGTTGCCGCAGCTTCCGCTGCCACCAAGGCAGAAGCCGCAAACCTTAATTACAGCCATCGTTGTCAATCAGGATTCAACTATCTACCCAAGTGCGAAACTGACTCCTCTTTTTTTTGGGCGTCGACCGGGCCAACTGGACATTCGGTTTTCAACTCCAGGGTCAGAATACCTGACGAGCCGACAATATCTTGCGCGCCTGGATGGATATGATGGGGTCTGGCGCCCGGCAACAAGCATCGGCATTGCAACTTACAGCCAACTGCCAAACGGCACATACACTTTCCGCGTGAAGAGCAAGATCATAGGACTGGAAGAGTCGAGCGAGGCCTCGATCAATTTCACTATCCACGAGCCATGGTATTTGTTTATTGTGGACGCCGGCCTTTACATTCTTGCAGCAGTAGGATTAGGAGGTCTTTTGATTCTCGCCGTTACCGTTCGTCTCCGAGGATCGAGGAATAAGTTAGCGCAATTGGTTGCGAAGAAAACGGCAGAAATCGAGTTGCACAAACAGGAGTTATCAGCAATCAACGCAGATTTGTTGCGAGTCAATGAAGAACTGGATATTTTCCTGTATCGCTCTTCGCACGACCTTATTGCCCCCATAAAATCCATTAAGGGCCTCATTCAGTTGATGAAAGCCTCAGCTGTGGATAGTGACAAGTACATTCAATTGATGGAGGACCGAATTGAACGATTGGAAAGGCTCCTCATTGAGATCAGCATGTATGTAAAAAATGCAAAGGCAGCACCGATCAAATCCAGCTTCGGGCTTAAGGATATGATCCGGGAAGTTTGGTCAGAACTTGAATTTATGCCTGAAGCAGATCGCACTAATTTCGAAGTGGATGTAGCGGATGGATTGATATTGGTATGTGATCGTAAACGCTGGAAAATGCTAATTACCAATTTAGTGACCAATTCGATTAAATACCAAGACAAATCGAAGTCTAATGCCTTTATCCGGGTTACCGCTACCGAGGAATCAGACGGCTTGCATCTGGTTGTGGAGGACAATGGGCAGGGGATACAGGCAGAATATCAGCCCAGGATCTTCGACATGTTCTATCGCGCCAGCGAAAGTTCCAGTGGTACTGGACTTGGACTATTCCTTGTCAAGAAAATTGTTGATGGATTAAAAGGAGACATTCGGCTGGAATCAACTTACCGAGCAGGCACAAAAGTAGAAATCACGTTGCCGGCGCAAATTGAACGAGTGTAATTGTACAGATGTTGGGCGTTAGGAGCTTACTTTTTCACGAGTGGATCGTGAAACCAAAATTGGAGAAGAAGCGGCCCTATTGCCGAACCAAAAAAACAGTACCCGCGGAACCAGCTGCCACAATCAGTTTTCCTTTCCTTGCTTTGCGCAGCACGTGAAGTCCCTTTTCATCGGACATCGCACGCCATACCTGCCCACCATCCGTTGACGACTCCGCACCGGATGGACCAACCGCAATCCACACATCCCTTGAAATGAATTCTACGCATTCCCGATAGGCACGAACAGGAATCTTAGGTGTCTGCCATGTCACTCCCTGATCAACAGAATAGAGATGGTGCGCTGTGGCAAGTGTTGGGTCTTGAAAATCTCCACCCACAATGATTATCTTATTTCCTTGAACTGAAGAAGACAAGATTCCTGCAGTGGGCTTACCCTGAATAATAGGCGGACGAAACGGCATGAAATGCTCACCAGCATCAGAAGACATCCAGAACCGAGAGACGAGTCCTCCGGTACAAATCACAACTTCTTTATTACCAATGCAGCGTATGCCGGTGCCGCTGGCCGCAAAGGAGGCTTCTCCTTTTTCAAGGCCAGGAGCCGTATCAATCGACTTCCAGGTTTTTCCACCATCTGATGTACGCAGAAGCACCATCTTCCCTTCGATCGGATCACCATAGATCAATCCATCCTGATCATCCCAGAAATCCATTCCATCAAAGAAGATATCGGGATGATTGCTGGTGTACACCGGCTCCCAATTCTTTCCGCCATCCGTAGTTCGAAGAATTGTACCAGGGGATCCTGCATTGGCAATTACTGCACGTTGATCATCGAACGCATAAAGCGATCGAAGGTCTGTTTTTTCATAACCCGGTACCTGTTGCATTTGCCACGAATGGCCTCCATCTGTACTTCGACCCACCGTTCCTTTGCTTCCGCTGATCCAGGCCACTTGGTCATCAACAACGGACAGCCCCCGGAAAGAAGCGTCCGAAGCGACTGCTATCCGATTCAGTTGATACGTCTGTCCATAGACCATAGACGAAAACAGGCAAGCGGTCAGGAACAGGGAGAAGTTTTTTTGCAAATTCATGCTGCGAATATACGCGACAAAAAATAGTGACCCTCCAGCGCAAGAATTGATTTGCCGGCTCGTTAAAGGGCTAGGCCGTTGTGGTCGATACGTGATGGATTAACAACAATTAACTATTATTAACTAACCGATGCTTTTGAAATTCAAACTATGTTTGCTGTATGTCGTTTAAGAGACTATTCCCGGATCACCACTACCCACAATAAATCCTACCGAATTCCCCATGAAAAGAAAACTTCTTGTTTGCACTGCTCTTGCTGTAGGCGGAATCCTGATCAACACCCTTTATGCCTGTAAGGATGAAACTCCCATTGTTGTTGGGGATGATGCCGTGCAAGCAGCATTTGGCGGGAAAATTGACTTGAATAACCTGCTGAATTATGAAGCCCAGGCAAGGCCTGCCTATATCACCAAGGATAACACTTTCGGAAATGCAATTACAAACAAAGGGGCCACATTGGGCAGGGTCCTATTTTATGATGTCAACTTGTCGGTAAACAATACCATTTCCTGTGGGCGCTGCCACAGACAGCAGTTTGCTTTTGGAGACACCGCGTCTGCCAGTAGCGGGGTCAACGGTGTTACCGGGCGGCATAGCATGCGGCTTATCAATAGCCGATTCTCTGCAGAACAGAAGTTTTTCTGGGACGAACGGGCAACATCGCTGGAAAATCAAACAACCCAGCCGATCAAGGACCACAAGGAAATGGGCTTCAGCGGAACCGGTGATGATCCAGCCTTGAGTGACTTGATTACCAAGTTGGAAGCAATTGGGTACTATCAAGAGCTTTTCAAGTTTGTATACGGCGACTCGGAGATCACGGAGCAACGATTGCAGAATGCCTTGTCCCAGTTTGTGCGAAGCATTCAATCGTTTGATTCAAAATTTGATGCCGGGCGCGCAACGTTACCGAACGATGGAGCACCCTTTTCAAATTTCACGGCTGAAGAAAATCAGGGTAAACAGTTATTTCTAGCCCCGCCGCAGTTTGACGGAGGAGGTAATCGCATTGCAGGTGGTGCTGGCTGCCAGGGCTGTCATCATGCGCCTGAATTTGATATTGAGCCAAATTCCAAGAACAATGGCGTGGTCGGTGTGATTGGCTCTGCGGCAATTGATGTAACGAATACACGATCCCCTTCGCTTCGTGATCTGATTAAGCCAGATGGAACGCTGAACAATCAGGCCATGCATGATGCAAGCAAGACGTCCCTTCAAGCGGTATTGGATCACTACAATGCCATTCCTCTTGTTGCCGGAAACACCAACCTCGACCCCAAACTCCGGCCGGGGGGTCAGCTTCAAAAGTTGCAGTTGACGGTCGCTGAAAAAAATTCGCTAACCGCTTTCATCAAAACCCTCAGCGGGACTGCGGTCTACACCGATGTACGGTGGTCGGATCCATTTTGATTTATTGATTCGGTGATAGACAGAGCCGCTCCTAAACTAGTATTCTCATTTCGTGTTTATTCCTTCCTGCCTGAGGCGCTTCAGCATTGGTCTGGACGCCAATATCGAAGAGACTTCCAGAAAGATAATTGGATGTATTAATGAAGTCAATCAGTCAAGCATGCCGGTAAGCGATCCCACACCTGATGCTTCCTTGTACGCAATGGCCCTTCAGAACTAGGGGATTCTACTTTTCCTAAGCCCGCTACCTGGAATATGGGTACATTCGATGAAAGGGTGAAATGAAAAGGGCAATTACTTGCGTATTTCTAGTGGCCTGCTTTTTGTCTCCACAGAAAAGTGTTGCCCAATACACGGAAGATTTGAGGACGTCGCCAAACGGATTCCTGCCCAGTTTGGTCATCGAGAACAGCAAGAATCATAAGATTCGAACCCTGAGATTGGATCATACGGTTTGGTACAAAGTCAGCGGATCGGACCAATTCAAGAAAGGGAAGATTGACTGGATTACCGACACTACGGTCACGTTCAAGTTTTGGGACGCAGAAAACATCACAATTGCAAACAGGGATCTCACAGCACTTAAAATTCGAAACGGTTCGTGGCCATTTAGATTTTTGGGAAGTGCAATTATTGTTTTTGCTGTTGTGTCTTTGATTGCTTGGTTAAATCTTCTTTTTAGTGTAGAAATTAAGGAGCGTCCCTTCGGAATTATTCTGATTCCGGCTGTTGCAATAATTCTTGGTCTGACGGTAATGAATCCGAGAAGGACCATGAAACTCGGCGAAGCCTGGAATTGGACCATAAAGTGGACCCCGGTAATGGATGCGTTCAAATCGGGAAGCGTCATCCGCCTTACGCTTAAGAATGGTGAAGTCATTGACAAGATGCGCACAGCGGAAATGGACTCCGAAAAAATTGTAGGCAAACAGATTTCACAGGATGAGTACGGCCACGACGTGTTTAGGTCGCGGACGATCCTGATCGGCGATATACTGGCTATCCAAAAGTACGAGAAGAAGAAGCCGGAGCAAGATCGAATTAATTAAGGTACAGCGGACAGTCATCATTGCCCTCTTTAGCGCAACCGGATCCCCGCAAATGAAGCAAGGTCGTAGTGAATTAAGCAATTCACACCATTGGGAGGGAAGCGTTACTTACTCTCTTTCAAGCCCACAACCAACCGCGTATTGTCGGGGTGATCATAGAACGTATCGAATTCCAAATAGTAGCCTTCCGGATCATAACCCACAAAGTCACGATATCTTTTTTCAGGCCCCGTGCTCACTTCATTTGATCGAAGTTCAAAAAGCTGATTGGCCTTCACGTAATTGAACCAGCC
>JANNAZ010000439.1:0-5038 GCA_031384895.1 Cyclobacteriaceae bacterium
GGGTGGTTCGGGAGAGCGAGAGATCGAAACCGACCGCCGCAACATACGTTTCCGGATTTCCATTTTGAAAGACGAGCTGGAGAAGATTGAAAAACAAAAAGCCACGCAGCGCAAGTCAAGAACCAACGTGGTGAGGGTAGCATTGGTGGGATACACCAATGTGGGCAAGTCCACCCTGATGAATCTGCTGTCGAAGTCGGACGTGAAAGCGGAGAACAAACTCTTTGCCACGGTGGATGCCACCGTACGGAAAGTGGTCATCGCTGACATTCCGTTTTTGTTATCTGACACAGTAGGTTTCATTCGAAAACTACCGCATCATTTGATTGAGTCATTCAAGTCCACATTGGATGAAGTGCGCGAAGCTGACATTCTTCTTCACATTGTGGACATGGCGCATCCGTTTCATGACAACCAGATTGAAGTGGTGAGCAAGACGCTTGGTGAAATCGGAGCTGGAAATATTCCAACTATCCTCGTCTTGAACAAAATGGACCTCGTCGAAGGTCTGGAGGACCCCACCACTTGGGAGAGTATCAAGGGTCGATATCGTGAACTGGGTTACCCGAACGTAGTATTTGTTTCGGCGACCACGAGGAAAAACCTGGAAGAGTTGCGGCGGGTGATTTTTGAAGGAGTAAAAGAAAAACACATAAAGATTTATCCCAACTATGTGCAGCAGCGTTGGGAGTAGGCGTAAGATTTGTAGCCACAGTCAATTTTTACCATCCCAAATCCATACCCCCAAATCCACCAAATCTGTATTACCTTTGGCCCTTCTTTGAATCGCCCCCGATTCCCTGGTCCCGTAGTTCAACGGATAGAATAGAAGTTTCCTAAACTTTTGATGGCAGTTCGATTCTGCCCGGGACTACTGAATGTTTTATACTTACGTTGTTAAAAGCCTCCGGTTTCCACATCTGTATAAGGGTCACTGCGAGAACCTCGAGGAGAGACTAAAACAACACAACTCAGGAATGACTGAGTCGATAAAGCCCTTCATCCCATTTGAGATCATATATTTCGAAGAATTTCATACTCGGGATGAAGCGATCAGGAGGGAGAAATACTTCAAGAGTTCCGCGGGTCGTAGGTTTCTCAAATCGAAACTAGGCGATTTGGCTCCATAGTTCAACGCCCGCCCGACCGGACTGCGGATTAAGTCCTACCAAAATTTTAATAAACCCATTCACGATTCCTATATTTGGAGGGTCGTTCGGGCGGGGATAGAATAGAAGTTTCCTAAACTTTTGATGGCAGTTCGATTCTGCCCGGGACTACTAACATAGGTATTTTCGGGACTAGCTATTCTAGGGGATACCGTTTGTATCTTCACATATGGAGCTCATATTGGGAATAATACAATGGCTATAGAACCCTAAGTTCTTTATGAAGCGAAGAGATTTTATTAAAGCATCGGGCATTACCGCAGCAACCGCTGCGATGCCACTGACTGACCTTTTTGCAACTGTTAACCGGGCCGTCGCTGCTAGCCAGCATGCTGAAACAAATTATGATGTGATCGTATTGGGCGTTGGGAGCATGGGCTCCTCCACATGCTACCATCTTGCTAGTCGGGGCGTAAAGGTATTGGGCATAGAGCAGTTTGATATTCCGCACGAGCTGGGCTCGCACGCAGGCCAAAGCCGGATGATCCGCAAGGCATATGCCGAACACCCGGATTATGTGCCGCTGCTCCAGCGTGCGTATGCCAACTGGCATTCACTGGAGGCAGAGACGGGGGCGGAACTCTACGTAAAAACAGGTATCCTTCATATCGGACAGAAAAATTCACCCTATATCGCCGGCCTCCGGAAATCATCATCATTGTATTCAATCCCTGTCAATGATGTATCGCAAAAGGAGATGGCAGCGAAGTATCCGCAATTCCACATACCCGACGGCTATGAGATCGTATTCGAACCGGACGCTGGGTTTGTAACACCCGAACGATCGGTATTGCTGTTCACGGAGCAAGCAATCAAGAAGGGCGCAGCGATACACACCAAGGAAAAGACAGTGTCTTGGAAGCGTGAGGATGGGACCATAACCGTGACGACGAACAAGCAGACTTACCAATGCAAGAAACTGGTGATCACGGCAGGCCCCTGGGCTGGGAAAATGATCCCCGGACTTTCAAAAAACCTCAAAGTCACACGGCAGATGATCGCATGGGTTAATCCCCGAAACTGGAAGGCGTTTGAGCTCGGAAACTTTCCCTGTTGGACTATCGATGATTTTTATGGATTTCCGGTTCTTCCCACATCGCGTTTTGGTGGACCAGTCGGATTGAAATTGGCGCATCATTACCATGGCATTGTTTCGGATCCGGATAACCTCAACCGGATTCCGTCAGCAGAAGATGAATCGATCCTGGTTGATTTCTTAAACAAGTTTTTTCCTGAAGGGTATGCCTCAACCCATGTGATGAAGACCTGCATGTATACCAACACGCCAGATGAAAACTTCATTCTGGATTTTCTGCCCGGCTATGACAAAGATGTGTGTGTCGCCGCCGGCTTCAGCGGCCACGGATTCAAGTTCTCCAGCGTGGTGGGTGAGATCATGGCTGACCTCGCTTTGAATGGAACTACCCCACAACCGATTGGATTTCTCAACGCAAAGCGATTCTAGTCGATTTAACATTTGTTATACCTTTGTCCCTCTGTACAACCAATACATTTGAAATTATTTAGTCTGATTTATGGTGCATACTCATTATAGTTCATTGGGCACTCGCTCTTTCCAGGTCTTGGTACTGTTCGTAATTGCCCTGATTGTTGCTGCCTGCGGTGATAAAAAGCGGTCAGACCAATACGTTTCAGATGTGAATAATGCTGATTCAGTTCGTGAAGAAGTCCTCAGTGGCCTCAGCGGCGATGACATCACCAAACAATTGGCTTCCATGGGCTCACCGTTTCAGCGGGATGCGCTAAATGACATTGACCGTGTCAGTCATTATCTCCAGCTTGGTAATCGCGGTGGCGCTGCTGCCAACCTTGGCGTATACATGTCTGACCTGGGCTATTTGACGAACTATCAGTTAAAAGAAGATGCCAGCAGATATTTTGAGGGGTGCATGCTGCTTTCGGATTACGCGGGTGTGAACAAGCAATTCGGCCGAGCGGTCAATCTTCGTTTTGCTGAGATTATTTCGGGCAATGAGGATTTGGAGAAATCACTCAATATTCTATTCAAGAAGGCAACCGATAGGGCAGAAGGAGAGGGCGAATTTAAGAAGATGCATGCTGCTGCTCTTGCTGGATATTATGTGGAAGAGTTGTATCACTTGGTTGTCATTGTAAAGTCAGATCCTGGCGCCGTGGACAGTGCCAGACAAGCACAACAGGTGACGGTTCGCACCCTCCTCAACCAGCGTCAAGCGCTGGGCAACCTCATTGGGTATTTTGACCACCTTCAGTTGAAGCAAGAAGGAATTGTTGTCTATCAGGATGTACTTAAACTACAGTCACTGTATTTGAAGTTGGATGCTAAGACGCTGAACGGCTATTCAGATCAAGCCGCTGTTCTTGCAGACAAAAATGTTCAGGAGATTCTTTCCTCAATCACTTCACTTAGAAAATCAATCATTGATTTCTGAGTTACTTCTGATTTTCAAGAACGTGTTGAATCCATCCGTTAATTTTCTTCTCCAGTAAAACCAGCGGCAAACTCCCTGAATTCAGCACCTGGTTGTGAAACTCCCGAATGGAGAATTTGTCACCAAGCGCTTTTTCGGCTTTGGTGCGTAGTTCCCGGATCTTGAGTTGCCCTACCTTATAGCACAAGGCCGCGCCAGGTGTTGCCATGTAGCGCTCCACTTCCACAATGATCTTGTCTTCAGATTCAGCTTCATTGTCCAGTGAATATTGGATTGCCTGCTCGCGGGTCCATCCCTGGGCGTGAATTCCAGTTTCCAATACCAGCCGGATAGCGCGGTGCATTTCCATGCTTAGCATGCCAAAGTACTTATTGGGATCTTCATAGAGCCCCAGTTCTTTTCCCAGTGACTCGGCATACAGGGCCCAGCCTTCTACAAAAACACTGATACTCTCCGGGTGGAGGAATTCTGGAAGTTCATTGTTCTCCTGCTGCAGCGTCAGTTGATAGTAGTGGCCCGGGACAGCCTCGTGAAGAAACAGGGCTTCATCGGCGTAGGTGTTGTAGTTCTTCACATCGGGGATTGGAACATAGAAAACACCCGGACGCGAGCCGTCTTTGTTGCCGGGAAGAAATTCTGCGCTGGCGGATCCTTCGCGGAAGGCTTCTGTTCTTCGCACTTCAAAGCTCCCTTTTGGCTTAAGATCGAATAGCTCCGGCAGCTTTTTATCTACGCGCTCTCGAATGGTATTGAAACTCGCGATAACTTGCTCGGGCTTGACAAAAGGCATGAGCTTCTTGTTTGCCCGTACGTGTTCAAAGAAAGTATTGAGGTTGCCCTTGAAGCCTACTTGCAACTTGACCTGCTCCATCTCTTCACGGATTCGAGCCACCTCATTCTTTCCCATCTCATGGATCTCCGCCGCGGTCATGTTGGTCGTGGTGAAGTACTTGATCAGGTATTGAAATGTTTCAAGTCCTCCCGGCAGTGCAACAATACCTGAGGTTTCACGACCAGCCGGCAAGTACGTATTCACAAGAAAATCCTGGAGTTTTTTGTATTTCGTTCGAACCTTATTGTCGACCATATCGGTGTACGCGTTTGTGATCCGCTCACGGTCAGCGGTACCGAAGTTTTCCGGCATTTGCGCCACGGGAGCATAAAACAAATGGTCCTTCAAGGGTGCGTTTACGAAGCCGTCTAACTGCGGAATCATTTTCTTGATTAGCGCCTTCGGCAACACAAGACCTCGTGTCGCGCCCTGTTGCATTTTCATCATGGCAGTGTCGAGAAAGGGAAGGAATGCGTCCACTCTGCGGAGCCAGGTGTCATAATCTACAACCGTCTGGAACGGTTGTAGACTTCTTCCGCCAGCCAGCTGTGAAAAGTACAGGTGCAGCGATTGGATTTGGAGCAGCGGCATCAACTCAAAGTTGG
>JANNAZ010000001.1:0-30931 GCA_031384895.1 Cyclobacteriaceae bacterium
CACCTATCGTGAAGGCCCCGGAAGTGGAAAAACAGCCTGAATTAGAGTTAATTAAAGCGAAAGCCAACAAGCTCCAGGGGCTTAAAGTCGTAGATCGCATTGAGTTGCCGGAAGAGAAAAAGCCATCTACACCTGAAAGCCGCGAAGATGCACGCAAGAAACGGCCGCGGAAACGTATCGTTTCGTTGCCTAATGATAAAGGTCGTCCTGCGGGTGGGCCCGGCACGAAGCGTGCAGCCCCAAGCAAGGGTGAGCCTTCAGAAAAAGAAATTCAAGATCAGATTCGCGCAACCCTCGCCAAGCTGAGCGGTGGACAAAAAAAGTTCTCAGGAGCAAAATATCGCAAGGAAAAAAGGCAGGCTGTCTCCGAAGCCGAAGAAGAAAAACTTTTGCAAGAGCAGGAGTCCTCAAAGACGCTTCGGGTCTCGGAATTTATTTCAGCCAATGACTTGGCTTCAATGATGAATGTTTCGGTGAATGAAGTCATCTCTACCTGCATGAATCTGGGCATGTTCGTATCCATCAACCAGCGTCTGGATGCCGAAGCCATCACGGTCATTGCCGATGAATTCGGCTACGAAATCCAGTTTATCACGGGGGATGAAGAAGTCGTCATCGAACAAGAAGCTGAGCCGGTAGAAACGCTTCAGCCGCGTGCTCCTATTGTGACCATCATGGGTCACGTTGACCATGGTAAGACCTCGCTTCTTGATTTTATCCGAAATACGAAAGTAGTCGCCTCGGAGGCCGGCGGAATCACGCAGCATATTGGTGCCTACGACGTAACCACCAAGAGTGGTCAGAAGATTGCCTTCCTGGATACTCCGGGTCACGAGGCCTTTACGGCCATGCGAGCCCGGGGCGCAAAACTTACTGACGTGGCTATTATCGTTGTCGCTGCCGACGACGACGTTATGCCGCAAACCAAAGAAGCAATTAATCATGCTCAGGTTGCTGGCGTGCCGATTGTAATCGCTATCAACAAGATTGACAAACCGACAGCCAATCCTGACAAAGTCAGAGAATCCTTATCAAAAAATAACATACTCGTTGAGGAGTGGGGAGGAAAATACCAGTGTCAGGAAATATCTGCAAAGAGCGGAAAAGGGATTGATGAATTACTCGAGAAAGTCATTCTGGAATCCGAACTACTCAACCTAAAAGCCAATCCAGACAAACCGGCCGTTGGATCTGTCATCGAAGCGTCCCTGGATAAAGGGCGCGGCTATGTAGCCACTGTCATGGTGCAAAGTGGAACCCTCCGCGTTGGCGATATCGTTGTTGCTGGATCGAACCATGGACGTGTAAAAGCCATGTACGAAGATACCGGTTCACGTATTAAAGAGGCCGGACCCTCGTCGCCGGTACAAGTGCTCGGTCTGGACGGAGCGCCGCAAGCAGGCGAAAAATTCGCAGTGTACGAAACTGACCGTGAGGCTCGCGAAGTAGCAACGAAACGTGCGCAACTGGTCCGTGAACAAAGTATCCGGACCAAGAAGCACATTACCCTGGACGAAATCGGGCGCCGAATCGCCATTGGTTCATTCAAGCAGTTAAATGTCATTGTGAAGGGCGATGTGGATGGTTCTATTGAGGCCCTTTCCGATTCATTGCTGAAACTGTCGACACCCAAGATCCAGATAGGCATCATTCACAAGGCAGTGGGTCAGATTTCAGAATCGGATGTTTTGCTGGCTTCGGCCTCCGATGCGGTTATCGTCGGCTTCCAGGTTCGGCCGTCCCCCTCTGCAAGGAAACTGGCCGAGAACGAAGAAATAGAAATTCGTCTCTACTCCATTATCTATGATGCCATCAATGACGTGAAGAGCGCCATGGAAGGTATGTTGGAGAAAGAAATGGAAGAAGTGATTGTAGGAAATGCAGATGTTCGCGACGTATTTAAGATTTCCAAAGTCGGAACCATCCTTGGTTGTATGGTAACTGATGGTTTCATCAAGCGGGCCAATCCAATCCGTCTGATTCGCGACGGAATTGTTGTGTACGCAGGCAAGCTCAGTTCATTAAAGCGATTCAAGGACGACGCCAGCGAAGTTAAATCTGGATTTGACTGCGGTATGGGGATTGAGGGGTTCAACGACATGCAAGTCGGAGACGTAATCGAAAGCTATGAGAATCGCGAAGTGAAGAAGATTTAGTCTGAAAAAATAGAAACAAAAAAGCCTCGGAAAAAATTCCGAGGCTTTTTTTGTGAGAAGTTGCTTTTTTAGAATTTGACTTCTGGGGCCTTCTCCGCTCCTGCGTCTGCCTTAAAATATCCCTTCTCCGTGAATCCAAGAATAGAGGCAAAGATGACAGTAGGAAACGACCTCCTCGACTTGTTGTAGCTATTTACTGAATCGTTAAATCGCTGGCGGGAAACATTGATTCGGTTTTCTGTTCCCTCTAGCTGTGCCTGTAAGTCGAGAAAATTCTGGTTTGCTTTGAGGTCCGGATAGCTTTCCGCAACGGCAAGTAACCTGCCAAGCGCAGAACTCAACCCGCCCTGCGCCTGCTGGAACGCAGCAATGTTTTCCGGAGTGAGGTTACTGGCATCGATCTTCACCTGGGTCGCAGAAGCCCTGGCTTCAATAACGCGAGTAAGTGTCTCCTGCTCAAAATTGGCATATCCTTTAACCGTATTGACCAGGTTTGGGATGAGGTCTGCGCGACGCTGATAATCAGACTCCACATTACCCCAAGCCAGGCCGACGTTCTCTTGCTTACCCACCAGGCTATTGTATGAAGAAAAGCCAACCAAGACCAAAACTCCCAAAATGATCCAAATAATGTACTTTCTCATGTGTCTGTTTTTAAATTTAGGCAAAGATAAAAATACGGCACTACTCGGTGATTACGATCATCAAAATTAAGGATGTCCTTTGGATGGATTCCACTCACCGAACCAACAAAACAAGACCTTTCAGATACTCCCCCTCGGGATGATAGATGGAAACTGGATGATCCGATGGCTGAAAAAGGGAATAAAGCACCTTAATTTCCCGGCCGGACTGAATTGCTGATGATACCACCGTATCATAAAAAAGCTGCCGGTCAACCACTTGGGAACAGGAGAAGGTGAAAATCAAACCATTGCGCTTTACCACGCGCATAGCTTCAGCGTTCAGTCGTTGATACCCCTTCATCGCCTGGTGCCTCGCCTCCCTGTGTTTTGCAAATGCCGGTGGATCCAGTACAACGATGTCATATTGATCTTTTTTGTCCTTGAGATACTCAAATGTATCTCCGGTTAAGCATGCATGCTGGTCAGGATCAAATCCATTAAGAGCAATGTTCTTCTTCGTCATCTCGATGGCTCGATCGGAAGCATCAATTGAATGGACGAGAGAGGCTCCGGCCTTCAATGCATATACGGAAAAGCCGCCCGTGTAGCAGAAGGTATTCAGGACACTTCGGCCTTCTGATAGACTTCCCAACAATTGTCGGTTTTCTCGTTGGTCAAGGAAGAATCCAGTCTTTTGCCCGACCTCCCAATCCACAAGGAACTTGTTATCGTGTTCCAAGACACAATGCGGCAGAACTCCCATTCCGTAGAGGTACTCGCTGTCTGCCTTCCCCTCTCCGGATAGCATGCCTTTGTAATAGACAGCAGTAAGTCCACCTTTCATATTCTCCAACAGCCCCTGACATATTTGTTGACGGTCTTTGTGAATTCCCGCACTGTGTGCCTGCACCACAGCCACACCGTTGTATATGTCAATGATCAGGCCGGCCAAACCATCACCTTCACCGTGTACCAGGCGATAGCAGTTCGTGGATGGCTGAATAACTTTTGTACTTACCCGTTGGTCTAGAGCGGTTTTGATTTTGTGCACATAAAAATCCGGTCCGGGCGGCTGGCTGCCAAAGGACAGCAACCGAACGGTGATTGTCCCGTTTTGGTAGTGACCGTATCCCAGAGCTTCCTTACCGCTATCATGAACGCAAATCCAGTCTCCATTTTGCGGATTTCCCTCTACCAACTGAATGGCGCCAGAAAATATCCAGGGGTGAAAACGCTTTAGTGACGCTTCCCTGTTCTTTTTAAGATAAACTTGTCCTTGTATTTCCATGGCGTTTCATAAATTAACGTCATATTTTCCAAAAAGTGGCAACTTGCAGGAGTGTTTGGATCTTTTTCTACATTTTCCATTCTTGCGCGAAGTCATTTGAGTAGAAATTCGGACATGGATCATCATTACTTATCGATTGCAAATAGCCCAACTATGAGATCTTTTTCAATTTTCCTAGTGCTCCTGCTGCTCTCTTCCTGCAGCAACGAATCGTCATCAGACGAACAAGGCAAGAATGCCACGGCAGAGCCCGTAGGAGTTCAGGAGGTTTTCCCGGATACCCCGGGGATTATTCGCACCGAGATTTTTAATGGTTCCGGACGTCTTACAACCATTGGCTATCTGCTTGATGGGAAGAAAGTAGGGTCCTGGTCAGATTTTACTGAAGATGACCGTGTTCATCGATTGACCAACTTCGTCAGAGGAAAGAAAGAAGGAGTATATATGGAATTCAGTACCACTAACCAACTAACCCTCCGGTGCTTTTATCACAATGACAAGCGGCACGGAAAGTATGTTGAATATATCCAGACTCGGGTGAAAGAGGAACGCTTTTATTCCAATGGGAAACTTGAAGGTGTTTCCCGGGTATACTTTCCTGGCGGAAATCTGATGGAGGAAGGGTACTACAAGGATGGCCTCCGTGAAGGGGTGTCTACTTGGTACGACCGAGAAGGCAATAAGACCCTCGAATACCTTTATCAAAAAGGCGAATTGATCAAAAAATGATGATTTCTTGGCATTTGGTGAACCTAATCAGGCTCTAAATCGTATTTAGGATACCTGAAAAAATGTCATTTCCTTTCTGACACTCGTGCTGGTTTTTCTTATGGCATAATTTTTCCGGGGAAATTCAACGAACACTAAAAAGCACGTTTGACTATGAAGCGATTTGGATCCTTGGTCGTTGCCGCCATACTGGGCAGCACACTTACCCTTTTTACTACTTCCTATTTTACAAAGGAAAATAGTGGAGTAAAAATCGAACATGATGTTACTCCCATAGCACAGATAGCCTTCACGCGTTCGGAAAACGGCGAAGTCGTCCCGCTGGATTTTACCGGGACGGCCGAAAAAGTAACAAAGGCAGTAGTTCATATTCGGTCCACTTCAGAAGGAAATTCCGCTTCCCGAGACCGGGCGCCAGACGCCAAAGATCCCTTTCAGTTCTTTTTTGGACCAGATGCCCCTCGACAGCGGGGACCGAGTCAGAGTTCCGGAAGCGGAGTCCTAATTAATGCAGATGGCTACATCGTTACCAACAATCACGTGGTCCAGGGAGCTGATGTGGTCGATGTTACACTTTTCGACAATCGCTCGTTTAAAGCCGAGGTGATCGGCACAGATCCCGATACAGATTTGGCTGTCGTCAAAATCAACCAGAAATCGCTGCCCTATCTTTCCTTCGTCAACTCCGACCTTTCAAAAGTTGGTGAGTGGGTATTGGCAGTTGGCAATCCGTTCAATCTTAATTCTACAGTTACTGCCGGAATCATCAGTGCGAAGGGGAGAAACATTAACATCATAAACTCCTCGGATCGACCGGAATCAGGCACTACGGCCATTGAATCATTTATTCAAACAGACGCAGCAATCAATCCGGGCAACAGCGGAGGGGCACTAGTGAACCTGACCGGAGGACTTCTTGGGATAAATACTGCCATTGCCAGCCCGACAGGATCCTATTCCGGGTATGGTTTTGCTATTCCCTCCAATATCGTGAGCAAAATTGTTGAAGACCTGCTTACCTATGGTACCGTTCAGCGCGGTTGGTTAGGAATACAAGTGGGGAGTGTTAATAGCGACCTCGTCAAGGAAGAAGATCTGTCTGTGAATGAGGGCGCCTACGTGAGCGGCTTCGGTGACATGGATGAAAAGAGCGCAGCAAAACAAGCAGGCATTCTGAAGGGCGACGTAATTGTTAAATTGGACAACGCGCCAATCAAGTCAAGTTCAGCATTGATCGAATACATTGGCAGAAAACGCCCCGGAGACAAAGTCAATGTCCTCGTTAACCGAAAAGGGAAAGAAAAAGTAATTCCCGTAACGTTAAAAAATCGAGAAGGCAGCATTGGAACAGTAAAACGGGATGAGCATGACGCTGTTGCTGCATTGGGAATAGAATTGGAAGACGCAGATGCCAAGCTGCTCAAGCGACTTGAGCTTTCAGGCGGTGTACGGGTAAAGTCTCTTGGGAATGGCAAGATTGCAAAGTATACAGACATGCGCCAAGGATATGTAATTACATCAATTGATAACATGCCAATAAAGTCAGCGAAAGAAGTGAATGATATCATCAAGAAAAAAAAATCTGGTGAGTTGATCACATTTTCAGGTGTTTACGAAGATTTTTCCCGAGAATATATCTATGCAGTAAGAATGTAGTTAATCAAACTGATATGAGAAGAATGTTTAAAAAAGGAGACCGTGCCCGCAATCAGGCGGACGGAAAAATTGTTGAAGTGTTAAAGTACCTGAAGAAAAATCTAGTCGAAATACGGTGGTTCGATCTGCGCTCAAAAGAGATCCATACGGATACTGTGAAAGCTGGCAAGCTATCCAAAGCAGCCTGATCATATTCTCCTAAGGCTTTCTCTTAGCGGGCTATCCTCCAATTGCTCATCGCGAATATTTGCGCGGCTTCAGCCACTCAATTCTTGAGATAAACCCGCTACCTTTGGTCTGCTAATCCGTTCGCGCTATCAAAAAGTTTGAAATACCCCCGCAGTACCGGTCGTCACTCAGTAGCCGGATAAAAGAGTCCAGAAGGTCGAAAGACATTCGGAAACAGGATTTTACCCCAACCCTTCTCGATTTTGGTCCTGTTCAATTCGTGCTGGCCCGTCATTTCGGCTTTTGCTACGGGGTGGAAAATGCCATTGAAATCAGTTACCGGGCTCTTGAAGAAAACCCGGATAAGCATGTCTATCTCCTCAGCGAGATGATTCACAACTCAGAAGTAAATCAGGATTTGCAGGATCGTGGGATACGCTTCATCATGGATACAGATGGATCCAACTTGATTCCCTGGGATCAGATTAACGCCACCGATATTGTCATTATTCCTGCTTTCGGAACTACCCGAGAAATCGAACAACTCATGCAAGCGAAGGGGGTCAGCGTTGAGCCGTATAACACAACCTGCCCGTTTGTTGAGAAAGTCTGGAACCGTGCATCCAGACTGGGCAAGGACAACTACACCGTGGTGATTCATGGCAAACCGAATCACGAAGAAACTCGCGCAACATTCTCCCATAGCTCAGAAGGAGCGCATTCGGTGATTGTGCGTGATATGAATGATGCTGCCGAACTGAGCAACTATATTCTTGGAAGCAAATCAAAAGCAGAATTCTTTGAAGCTTACGCTGGTAAGTATTCCAGTGGGTTTCAGCCTGATATTCATTTTCAACGAATTGGAGTTGTTAATCAAACCACCATGCTGGCAACCGAAACATCGGCCATTGCTGAATTCCTTCGGCAGGTAATGGTTCGGAAATTCGGTGCGGAACAAATCTCCTCTCACTTTGCAGATACACGGGACACCTTGTGCTATGCAACTAATGATAACCAACAGGCCACGTATGAACTTCTTAAGCTGGAGGCTGATCTTGCGATTGTCGTTGGCGGGTACAACAGCTCAAACACATCCCACATTGTCGATCTCTGTGAAGAGAAATTCAAAACCTTCTTTATTAATTCAGAAACTGAAATTGTCTCCCGGGAAGAAATCCGGCACTTTGACTATGATTTGAAATCCAAAAAGTCAACCTATCAGTTTCTCCCTGACAAGAAGCCTGTGCAAATCATTTTGACCAGTGGTGCCTCTTGTCCGGATACCGTAGTCGATCGCGTGTTGATCCGGCTCCTTGGCTTTTTTGAAGGAACAAGAGAAATCGATCAGGTGCTTGCAGAATTCTAGCCTGTCCGATGGCGATATGACAAATTTCAAATTCTCTTTGTATTTCAAATTTGGTTTGTTTTCTAATTTCTTCGTTCTATTCTTCACTTTGCCGGCGATTGGCCAAGTGAAGGAAGACTCCGTGCGTCTTTTGGGGGAAATCACCGTTGAGGCCTACTCAGCCGACCGAAATCCTGCGGATGTTCCGGCATCGATTGGTCTTCTTCAGCAGGCAGACCTAAACCGCTTCAGCAATTCTTCCTTGGTACCTTCTTTCAACATGTTGCCCGGTGTGCGTATGGACGAAAGATCGCCGGGCAGTTACCGATTCTCCATACGAGGCAGTTTGCTTCGCTCCCCATTCGGTGTAAGAAACGTGAAGTTCTACTGGAACGGGCTGCCCCTCACGGATGGCGGAGGGAATACCTATCTCAATTTGCTGGATGTGGGTGTTTTAGGAAGGGCAGAAGTCATCAAGGGGCCAGCGGCCAGTCTCTACGGGGCAGGCACAGGCGGGGCCGTCCTTCTTCGCGCGACCGTGCCGCAGGAAACAGGCATGGAGCTGACAGCTCAGCAAGGCTCATTTGGTGCCCTCCGCTACGGCGCTGTGCTCCAGGCCAAAGGGGAAAATGTGACTACGCGCATTCAGTTCAGTCACCAACAAGCTGACGGGTACCGTGCACAGAGTGCCCTCACACGGAACTCCCTCAACGCGGACATGACTTTTTTGATTGACCCGAAGAACACACTCATGGTCACTCTTCTTGATACCGACCTTTCTTATCAAACCCCGGGCGGGCTAACCGCAGCTCAGTACCAAGACGATCCAGCCCAAGCCCGGCCATCCACTCCATCATTGCCTGGCGCTGTTCAACAGCAGGCTGCTGTTTATAATAAAACATTCTACAGTGGCGTGAATTTTGAACATCATTGGAGTGCGGCCTGGACCACCGCCATTGGTCTACTTGGTTCAACCACAGACTTTAAGAATCCCTCCATAAGAAATTATGAGACTCGTGTCGAAAAAAATATTGGTGCACGACTTACCAACGAGTATGAATTTCAGCGCATTGCCTGGAAAGGTAAAATTACCTTTGGTGGTGAGGTCCAGCATTTTTTTTCTCCAATTAAAGTTGAAAACAATGTAGGAGGAATCCCTGGAGCACTAGTTATTTCAAATGACGAGATAACTTCCGATCTAGTCATGGGTTTTGCGCAGGCCGATGCTGACCTCCCGAGCAATATCCACATAACCCTGGGCGCAAGTGTAAATTATTTGCAATATGTAGACAACCGACTCGCCGGTACGCCACTCGGGAGCCTCTCCCAAAAGTTCAACCCCGTACTGTCTCCTCGAATAGCTCTACTGAAACGCTTTTCTCATTCACTTTCCATGTACGCCTCCGCTAGCCACGGATTTTCACCTCCCACAGTGGCAGAGGTCATTCCTTCGACCGGTGTCTATAATCCGAATCTAAAACCGGAAACCGGGTGGAGCTACGAGGTTGGAATGTCGGGTACGATATTGCAGGAGTTTGATGTTCATCTCGCCGCGTACGATTTTCGGCTGAGCAACGCCATCGTTATTCAACGGGACGCAAGCGGCGCGGATCATTTTGTAAATGCGGGGGGCACCGAACAAAAAGGTGTAGAATTGAACGCCGGTTGGACAAAAAGGTTTGTCTCCTACGCACTCAGTACGTTACGGCTATACACTAGCCTTACCTACAATCAGTATCGCTTTGAAAATTATGTCAACGATGGGAACGACTATTCTGGAAATCAGATCACAGGCGTTTCACCCTTTGCCATTGCTTTTGGGATTGACCTGAAATCATCGGTGGGTGTATATGCTCAGGTCACTGGAAATTATGTTGACAGAATGCCTCTCAACGATGCGAATACAGCTTACGCCTCGGATTATTTCCTTCTTGGAACCCGTGCCGGGTATCGGACATCAGGCAGAGTACCTCTCGATTTTTTCGCGGGCGTCGACAATATTCTCAATCAGCGGTACAGTTTGGGAAATGATCTCAATGCCTCAGGCGGGCGATATTACAATGCTGCCCCAACAGCAAACTATTATGTCGGAATTAGCGCTATTGTACCTTTTGGAAAAGGTCGTGATTAGGCACCTCCTAGACAGCCTTACGGACAATTTTACGGTCTACCCATTGAAGAGCCAGCACGAAGAGAATTCCAAAAACAAATAATCCTGGATACCCGGAGATGAATTTGAGTGCTCCGAAGTTGATTTTGAAATTGGTCAACAGCGCAGCCACGATCATCGCTGCAAAACAAGCGGCCAACCCAGCATAGAGCCAAACCATATCACGCGAAGATTTTCGGGATGCAAGGTCTGCCCGAAGGACTATGCGTTCGGCCAAATTGATTGGAACCTTAAACTCCGGTTCACGTCGCAGCGCATCAAATATTTTTGAATAGGCCCGCGAATCCCGGTTATCCGAAAGCTCTCCTTTTTCAATGCGGCCCTGTAATTCTTCGTCTGTCATTTCTATTCGATATCAAGATACTTCATTGCTTTCTCTTTCAACAAGTTCCTTGCCCGGAACAGATAGCTTTTAACGGTTCCCGCCGGCATGTCCATGATCGCTCCAATCTCGGAATAGTTCATTCCATCCAGGTGATACAATGTCACAACGGCCTTGTATTGCATTGGCAGTTGGTCAATGAACCCCTGAATTTGATCATTCTCATCTTTCTCTGCCAAAATACTTCCGGGGTCCTCGTGCTGGATAAAGCGTTCGGCCCACCCCTTTTCCTCGGGCAATTCTTCGTATGTCATCCGTTGCTTCCTGATGTAATTGATAGCTAGCCGATAGGCAATCGTAGCGATCCAGGTGCTCAGTTTTGACTGAAACCCAAACTCCGGGAGCTTTTCGTAGACTTTCAAAAAAACGTCCTGACAGATTTCCTCCCGGTCTTCCTCCCCCTTTACTAGTCTTCCCACCATGTGGGCAACCAGGCACTCGTGTTGCCTGATTAGGGCCTTTAGCGCGTGCTCTTCGCCTCGTATCACACTGGAAACGAGGGCACGGTCATCTGTCATTAGGGGGTTAGACACGCATCTTGGGGAAATGTTGCAGCAAATACGGCATTTTTAGTAATCCAGATGTCATCTCATTGCGCTGAATCACCTATTGAAAATAAATCCGCGGAATCCTCAACAAAGTGCAACATCAACTGCCAGAATTGTGTCTCATTCACTAAACAACTAAAAACAAACTTATATGGATTCGAATCTGCACGAAGTATTGATGCCAATCACAATTATGGGAACCTTCGGTGCCTCATTGTACTTCTTTACCAAAATCATGACTGAGTATATCTTAAAGAAGAAGATGGTTGACAAGGGATATGTCAATGAAGAATCACAACACATCTTCCGAAAGGAAGAGGCGGCAGACAATAAGTATAGTGCATTGAAGTGGGGCTTGATCGTCTTCTTCGCCGGCATTTCGCTCGTCTTAATGGAATATATCCCTGTCGGTGGTGACTCTCCCCTGCCTTACGGTTTGTTTGCCATCTCCGTCTCGCTAGGCTTCCTCATTTATTACTTTCTAGTAAAGCGCGACTCCAAGTAACTATTCTGCCTAACAGACGTCTAATCCCCCGGTGGAAGAAATTCCGCCGGGGTTATTGCCCTTAATTCTGAATACCACCCCCATATGATCCGCAACTACATCAAAACGGCCTTCCGAAGCCTGGTTCGCCACCGCTTCTTCTCCTTCATCAACGTCTTTGGTCTGGCTGTAGCCATGGCGCTGTCGATGTGCATCATTATGTTGGTGGCTGATCAAATGACGTATGACCGCTACAACACAAAGCGTGATCGGATCTATCGTATAAACAGCATTCCCCTTGGTCGCAATGGAGAAGAATTCAGCGAGCAATCCACCGCCTCCTTGCCTTTAAAACAGACCCTTGAAGAAAATTACGGAGGTGTAGAAAAGGCCGTTCGCATAAAGCGAGGCTTCGGGAACCTTTGGCTTGAAATTGCTCAAAATGTGAACATCCCTGTCGCTGGCTATTTCGCTGACCCGGAGATTCTCGATGTATTCGAATACGAATTGGAGTATGGGGATTCCAAAACTGCCCTCGTTGATCCGTACTCTGTTGTACTCACCAAGAAGACCGCCAAAAAACTATTCCGGCAAGAAAATCCAGTTGGCGAATCCTTTAAGGTTGGCGTTGAGGGGCCATACAAAGTGACAGGGGTTCTAAAAGAGACCAAACACAAGACGCACATTGCCTTTGATGCGCTTGCCAGTATGTCCACCGTGAATAGTCTGGCTGCCGGTCAAAAACAGAACAAGGGCCTTGCCGATGGCAACAAACCCAATGATCTTGACAATATGTACGACTACTGGTCGGGTTGGGTATATGTCCTTTTGGAGGATGGCAAGCATATCGAAGACATCACGCCGCACCTCGACGCAATCGCAACAGGTCTCAACGCAGGGATTACCAATCCTGACAATCAACGTAAGGTAAAGTTTATGCCTCAATCACTCATGTCGATTACACCAGGCACAATTATCAACAACGCCATTGGCCCCGTTCTCCCGTGGATGTTCGTTTATTTTTTCATGGCATTAGCCGGAGTTGTCATGCTCACGTCGTGTTTCAACTTCACCAACCTTTCCATAGCCCGCTCGCTAACCCGGGCGCGTGAAATCGGTGTTCGGAAGGTAACGGGTGCAACCCGGTTGCAAATTTTTACGCAGTTTCTGTCTGAGTCGGTCCTGGTGGCCTTGTTTTCACTACTCGTTGCAATTGTACTCCTGGTTGTCTTGAAGCCCCTCATGCTTCAGCTGAGTTTTGCGCAAATGCTCAGGTGGGACCTAGAAATCAACTATCTAATCGCTATTATTTTCCTTGTGTTTGCTGTTGCCGTTGGGATATTGGCTGGCCTTTTTCCTGCTGTGGTGCTGAGTGGCTTTCAACCCGTGAAGGTGCTGAAGAGCCTTAACACCGTAAAACTCTTTTCGGGTATGCGTATCCGGCAGATGCTACTCATATCCCAGTTCACCTATTCCTTGATTTTCATTCTTTCGGTGATTGTGGTATTCAATCAATTGCAACTATTCCTGCGCGCCGACCATGGATTCAAGATGGATCAAAAGGTAATCGTGGGTTTGAACAATATGCCTCATGAAACACTAAAGACTGAGTTATTGAAATTCAGTAATATCCAGAATGTAACGGCTGTATCGCACATTCCGGCAGCCGGCGAAAGTTACTCGAATGGCTTCAAGAAATCACTGGAGGAAAAGGAATGGACAGACGTTTCCTATTACGCAGCGGATGAAGACTACCTAAAGAATATGCAAGTCACCTTGCGGGCGGGCACGTACTTCTCTGTTGAAAATGGGGCATCCAACAAAAATTTCATTATCCTAAATGAGTCAGCCGTTGAGGTCTTCCACTTCGATACGGCTGAAGATGCCATCGGAAAGGAAATCATTCTAAAAACCGATTCTTCCAGAAAAATGATTATCGGTGTTGTAAAGAATTACAACCACGCGATGCTCATGGAAAAGCTTACCCCGATGGCTTTGATCTACAATCCGGAGGAATTTAGAATGCTCCAGGTTCAATATACCGGTACTTTCGAAGACGTTGGAAAAACGGTGGAGGGGGCATGGATGACCATCAACCCCGGATTAAAGGTTGACTACAAAGACTTCAGTGCGGAGGTCCACAAGATATATGATATCCTATTCGGAGATCTCGTGAGTCTGCTCAGTGTAATCGCATTCCTTGCCATACTCATTTCCTGCCTGGGTTTGCTGGGCATGGCTACCTATGCTACGGAGACCCGAATTAAAGAGATCTCTATTCGCAAAGTACTGGGTAGTAGCAACGGTTCACTCATCTATTTGCTTTCAAAAGGGTTCGTCATGATCCTTGTGATTTCGGTGCTCATCGCTGTACCTGCAGCCTACTTCATTAACAACTTGTGGTTGGAGGAACTCGCGTACCACGTGTCAGTTGATGTTCCAACCATCTTGATGGGCGTTCTCGCATTAATCATTTTTGGTGTGCTGACGATTGGATCACAGACCTGGCGCGCTGCCTTTATCAGCCCGGTGGAGAATTTGAAGAGCGAGTAGTCCTGTTTTAATAAATACGAACCTCGTCTGCCGGGGCTTGCCTCCCGGATTTACATGTTCAGATACTTCATGAGCATATCTAGCCGTTCCTTGCTGTCGTCGTCGCGGGGGGCCTCTTGGTAACGACCGATTACACGATAGCCAAACCGCTCCAATGTGGCTACGATGCGTGATAGATCAAGCTGGTTAATTTTCAATGTCAGCTTGATTTTTCCATTGTCCAGTGGATCCTCCACCATCGTACTGCTAATTACTTTGGCGTTGTTCTCCTCCACATAACGGCTGATCTCTGCAAGAGAATAGTCAATAAGATCCATGCTCAGCACGAGAATGCCACCCGGCATTTGTACCGAAGCGGTCTGGGCAAAAGAAGCCATCACATCCTGGACAGTGATAATGCCGGCATACTTCCCTTCCTGGTTTACTACAGCTACCATATTAAGCTTGTGCTCACCTGCCACCCGCAGGATGTCAAAGAAATGGGAGTCAAGAGACACGGCACATGTTTTTCCAACGAGCGCAAACGTTCCGACATTTTTTTCGATGTCGTTGGATTCCATGATGATCTCCTCAGATATGAATCCCAGCAATTGTTCTTCATCTACTACAGGAAGAAAATTGCATCGAAACTCCTCCATCCACACAATGGCCTTATGGGCATCATCCGTCACCTTGAGAGGCGGAACCATATGATTAATTAGTTCCTCGGCAATCATGCTGCAGGGGTCAGAAATTTTTCCACGACTTCGTTGAAGGCTTCCGGATGTTCCATCATGGGAGCATGACAGCACCGATCAATGAAGCTCAGTTCAGCATTTGGAATCAATCGGTTAAACTCGTAGGCGACCATGGGTGGCGTAATGGTATCATTTAATCCCCAAACCAGCAATGTGGGAACCTTGATATTCGGTAAATCATTTGCGAGGTTGTTCCGCTGCGCTGATTTAGCAATCGCGACTATCCGCATGCATTTTGGAATACTTTTGGTGGTTTCGAAAACCTCATCAACTAGTTCTTTCGCTACCGTGTTTGGATCATAGAACGTGTAGGCCACCCGCTCCCGGATATAATCGTAACTCCCCCGTCTTGGATAGGATCCTCCCATGGCATTTTCAAATAAACCAGAACTCCCGGTTAGGATTAACTTATCAACTTTGGGGCCATTGTGCAGCGTGTAGAGAAGGGCAACGTGCCCGCCTAGAGAATTCCCCATAATAATCATCCGATCGAGTTTCTTGAGACCAACAAAATCCTGCACAAATTTCTGAAGACCTTCCAGCCCCGCCTCCTTGATTGGCATTTCATAGATTGGCAACATGGGGATGACAACCCGGAATCGCTTAGCGAACCGCTCAACAACCCCTTCCCAGTTGCTGAGTGCTCCAAATAATCCATGGAGTAGCATGAGTACCTGACCAGAACCCTCGTCCACGTACTTAAAACCTCCTTCTTCTTTGACATTAAGGGCCATAACCTGTGATTCTACCGATAAGTAAGTAAAAATTATCTTTCTATCAATCCCCCAGGTATTAACGAAGGGATCTTCTCCTTTCGTCTCGAAAGAACTCGATTCTAAAATTGCTTGAAAATGTCCTTGAAAACTGGAATAAACTGTCCAAACCAATCGGCTACCTTGGGAGCCAGGTGTACCGTAAAAGGGAATAGCCAGGATCCCTCCACCCATTCCGTCCGAGGTGTCAGCTTTAGTGAGTCAAGAATCCACAGTACCACGCTTAACATGAAGAGGGTGCGAAATGCGCCAAGGCCTGCACCAAAGGCTTGATCCACGGTACCCAAAAAAGATTTATCTACTGAATTTTTTACCATAGAGCCTAGCAGCCGGACCAACAGCACGACAACAAGGAAGATTACAATAAAGGAAATGTAAGGCAACGTACTCCGATCGGCATTGAATTTTTCTTCCAGCAGAATCATTCCTTCGCCCATCAGCTTGAACCCCAGGAATATTCCGAGAACTATTCCCACCAGTGAAATAATTTCCATCAAGAACCCTTCGCGATACCCACTCCAGGCGCCGAGGGCGATAAAGATGATCAGGACAATGTCAACCTTGCTCAAGCTGCGAGAAGTTTCTTGACAATTTCCGAAATCACCCTGCCGTCTGCTTTACCAGCCAACGATTTTGTGGCTGTGCCCATCACCTTGCCCATGTCCTGTGGGCCCGCTGCACCTACTGAGCTAATTATTTCCTTTAGCAGCACTGTTATCTCTGCTTCTGATAGTTGCTTGGGGAGATAGCGACTGATTACGTCCAGTTGAAAGTTCTCTTTCTGAGCAAGATCCTGACGACCTTCCTTTTGAAATATCTCCGCCGATTCCTTCCGTTGCTTGGCGGCCTTCATCAATAGCTTGCCCTCCGTTTCTATCGAGAGTTCCGATGAAGTCCCCTTTTCCGTTTCGGATAGTAGAATCATAGACTTGATGCTTCGCAGTGCCTCTAATTCTTCCTTGCTCTTGGCTAGCATAGCCTTTTTGATGTCGTTGTCGATGGTGGTTTTCAGTGACATGATTGTGTAATTTCACTTCAAAGTTATCTAACGTAACCCCGTATTAACAAATGACTCGTCTTAGTGTCAATATTAACAAGATTGCCACCTTGAGAAACGCACGCGGGGGCAATAACCCCAATGTGGTGCAAGTAGCTATTGACTGTGAGCGTTTTGGCGCTCAGGGCATTACGGTCCATCCCCGACCTGACGAACGACATATCCGAAGAAGCGATGTAGTAGAGCTTAGGAACGTCGTTACGACAGAATTCAATATTGAAGGGTACCCTGACGCACAATTCATGGAACTGATTCGCGCAGTGAAGCCTTCCCAGGCTACGTTGGTCCCAGACCCACCTGGTGTTCTTACTTCCAATGCGGGCTGGGATACCGTATCCAACTCCGGGTTTCTCAAAACGATTATACACGAAATAAAGAGCCTCGGAATTCGAGTCTCTCTGTTTGTAGCTGCATCAGAAGAAATGGTAGCTGGTGCAGCGGCTACAGGAAGTGACCGTGTTGAGTTGTATACCGAGTCTTATGCTTCCAACTACCATTCCAATCGGGACCAGGCTGTTGATGCGTACGTGAAAGCTGCAGCATTGGGGAAAAAATTAGGACTTGGCCTCAACGCAGGGCACGACCTTGACCTTCATAACTTGAAATTTCTCAAGCAGTGCATCCCTGAATTAGACGAAGTCTCCATTGGTCACGCGCTTGTTTGTGATGCACTTTATCTTGGCTTGGAAAATACGATACAACTGTATTTGCGGGAATTAATCTGACCTGGCATGGACGACTCTCCAGTTACAAGAGAAAAATCAAAATGGCCCAAACGGCTAGCCCTTGTTTTCATACTACTCTTTGGTATGTTCTGGTCTCTTGGATCCTTCTTCTTCTGGATCCTCCTTGGCTTGTCTACCTACTTTGGCTTCCTGACACTGATATCATCCGACTCTTTTAAATCATCGGCCTCAGCTATGGCCTCTCTTTTCGGAGGTCAACAGTCGTCCAGAAATCCGTACCAGACGTTTCGTCCGCAACCAGTGGCTCAAGAACCGGGAAGTGCGCCTCGGACAGCAATAAAATTCATCCGTGTGTTACTCATTATCTCCTTGTCTCTGCTTGTTTTTCTTTTCCTCGTGGGCGTATTCGTTGGAAAAGATGGTGGAGATGACACCTCAGCCACCGAAACAATAGATAGTTCAAGTACACCATCGGATGTGGGACGTGCGGACTTCTGGAATGATCGCGGCAATGCGTCACTCGGGGATTCCAAATACGACTCTGCATTATTCTATTACAACAAAGCCCTCTCCATTGATCCTGAAAACACGTACGCACTGTACAACAAGGGGCTTGCCTACACGCTGCAAAAAGACTACAGGCGGGCAAATGGTTATGCCAGAAATTGCGTTCGCTTTCATCCAGAATATGATCCGGCATGGTGGTTGTTGGGGTACAACTATGACCTGATGAATAACACAGATTCTGCTTTGTACTGCATGGAGAAAGCCTACCGGAATGACTACAGCCAGCCAGATTTCCTGCAACTAATGGCTGAGGTCTACGTCAAGAAAGATCGACGCAAAGATGCGTTGGAGGCCTACAGAAAACTGGTTACGTTGGATTCTACCAAATCCGACATATTCCGGAAAATGGCCGAGCTGGATCCTGCTAACGCTGACACCTATCGTCGCAAAGCTGCAGTTTTGGAAAAATAGATGGCTCAAACTGCTTTGAGGAGGACCTTGAGGCAATGGTCCTCTTTCCCGGAAAAAATCTGATATCCTCGTGCTCCTTCTTCAAGTTTCAATTTGTGGCTGAATATTGAGGTAAGGTCATATTTTTTCTTTTGAACCAAGGGAACCAACTGGTCCATCATGAACCTGGCAGGGCATCGGCCAATTTTATAGGTTAGGTTCTTGTCATAAGCCTCCCCGGGAGAAAAGGCGAGATGGGCATCCGTGCAAACTCCTACAGATGCTACAATCCCTCCAGGGCGCACGAGGGCTATGGAGGTTCTCACGGCCTCATGGCTGCCGACAGCTTCCAGGACTCCATCGGCACCACGACCCTCCGATACCTCGTGGATTGACTCCAGAACAGGTTCACTTAAGGCATTGATAGGTCTCGCTCCAAACGCTGCGGCCTTCGCAAGCCGTTCAGGAACCATGTCAATTGCAAAGATTTTTTGCGCACCCATTTCCCTCGCTCCGAGTATCGCCATCAGTCCGACAGGGCCACAGCCTATCACAACGTATACACCAGCCTCTCCTACTTCCGCCTGCCGGGCACAAAAGAATCCTGTTGACAAAATGTCTCCAAGAAGCAAAGCTTCCTCTTCCGATACGCCTTCTGGGATTTTAACCAGTGTACTTTCCGCCAAAGGCACACGAACAAATTCTGCCTGGCCGCCATGCAATCCTTTTCCTTGCTCCTTCCATCCAAACAACTCACTCTGAATACATCTGCTCGTAAGTCCCAATTTGCAGTAATAACATTGCCCGCAGCTAGTAGTAAACGGGCTCATGACCTGATCACCTTTTCGCAGGTACCGAACGTCCCGACCAACCTCAACAATTTCGCCCACAAACTCGTGACCCATTGCCGTTCCCTGATCAATTCCTTTTTCGCGCTCGTAATACACATGGAGGTCTGACCCACAAATCGCACACGCCTTCATCTTTACCAGGGCGTCACTCGGATGAAGAATCTCCGGATCTGCCACGGTAGTGAATTGAATGTTCTGCTTTCCCTGAAACGTAAGCGCTTTCATAAAATTCTTGAAGTAGAAAAGAATCTTCCGGTTATTGACTGAATAGATTATTCAATTCCAAGTCGATTCTTCCCACGATCGTAGAAAAGTCCTCGACGTTTTCAACAAAATCAGTTTTGTTGATGTCAATGGTAATTATCCTTCCTTGTTTGTAATCAGCGGTCCACTTTTCATAGTGGGAATTCAGGTTCTTTAAGTACTCGAGTTTGATGTTGTATTCAAAATCCCGATCTCGCTTCTGAATTTGCTGAACCAGTTTGGGTATGTCTGCCTTCAAGTAGATCAGCAGGTCTGGGGGCTCAACAAAATTTATCATCGAATGAAATAAGTCAAGGTAGCTCTGATAATCCCGATCATTGATATGACCACTGGCATGCAGGTTGGATGCAAAGATGTACGCGTCCTCGTAAATAGTGCGGTCCTGGATAATTGTCTTTTCGCTTTCGCGGATTTGTCGAACTTGGTTAAAGCGGCTATTCAAAAAATAGATCTGAAGATGAAAGGCCCACCGCTTCATGTCATCATAAAAATCACGGAGGTACGGATTGTTATCTACTGATTCATAAAGTGGAATCCATCCATAGTGCTTGGATAGCTTTTCAACCAGTGTGGTCTTCCCAGAACCAATATTACCTGATACTGCGATATGCTTGATTCTACTCATTTACTGTACATCCGTTTTTTTGCGAAGAGCATGAAGGTCGGGTAATAATTCTGTCAAGGCAAGGGGAAAATGAAATACGACAGGGAGTCAAATGCATATCCGTGTTTCGATGAAAATTAGTGATCTTCGCGGCTATGAAGCTAGTGTGGGCTCTTGTTGTAGGTCTCCTCGTGCTTTCATGCACGCCAAAAGCCGAAGAACAATGTGGTTTTATCCCAGAGACATCTTCTGTTCCCGTTGCGCTAGCCTTTGAATCGCTTGAAGACTCGCTACCTGCTATTGCCACCAAAGCCGACTTGGTACGCTTCATGACCCGGCATCCCGATACCCGCGATATTTTTTTCAACCGCGGTGCATATCCCAGCGACTCGACTTTTATCAACCGACTTTACGAACGCTTTGCCAGCCCGCACATTGATACGCTTCTGCAGGAGACCCATCGGGTATTTGGAAATGGCGATGCACTTCGGGGCGAATTTCAGCAAGCATACACCTACCTGCAGTATTACTATCCTGACTTCATCCCTCCACAAATTCAAACGCTAATTTCAGGCCTGGAAAGCGACCTTTTCGTAACTGATTCGGCGATCTACATCGGACTTGATTACTTTCTTGGCGAAGGAGCAAAGTTCCGTCCCAACGACATGTATGAATACATGCTGCGCCGCTACACCAAGGACTTTATCGTTCCTTCCGTCATGTTGCTGACGGGGGTGGATACCCAGTTTAACAATACCTCCGCTGAAGATAAAACCGTACTTGCCGAGATGATTGCTTATGGAAAGGCGTACTATTTTGCCAAGCGCATGCTGCCCTGCACGGCCGACAGCCTGCTCATTGGTTACTCAGCAAGTGACATGGAGGGCAGTGTGAAATTTGAACACCTGATCTGGTCGAGGCTGGTCCAGGATCAGGTGTTGTACTCTACGAATCACCTGGTAAAGCAGAAGTATATCGCCGAACGCCCCAAAACCATTGAAGTCGGCGAGAATTGCCCGGGGCGAATCGCCCAATGGGTTGGGTGGCGGATCGTCAACACCTTCATGGAGGCTCATCCGGATGTAACGCTCCCCGAGTTAATGAAAATGTCAGACGCACAGAAGCTTTTCAGGGAGTCTGGGTATAAACCTCAAATTGTCCTGGTTCAGCGTAAACAGGCCAACTAGGGCCTTCTGTTCAGGGTGTGCGGCGAACAGCAACAGAATCATTATCCGTCCGTTATAGTGAATGGACACTTTTTTCGTAAAAGTGAAACTTTATCCATACTACGAAGTATCATCAGGCAGTCTCCTGACCTAAATCACAGTTAACCAAATCAACGCGGCATGAAAAAGAGAAACTACATCCTTGGGTCAGCAGGTCTTTTGCTGCTCCTGATTGCCTATTTCGCCGTTCGGGGCAGTCAGAAGGCTAATCCTTCTGAAATAATGGCTACCGTT
This sequence comes from Cyclobacteriaceae bacterium, assembly GCA_031384895.1. GTDB lineage: Bacteria > Bacteroidota > Bacteroidia > Cytophagales > Cyclobacteriaceae > ELB16-189. The sequence goes on from JANNAZ010000001.1 coordinate 21,495, forward strand.
AAGAAGGGACAGTTTCGTGTGGAAATTGAGACTACCGGGGAATTGGAGGCAAAGAACTCCGTTAAAATAATGGGGCCGCAACAGCTTCGTAATTTTCAAATCTGGCAGGTAACGATTCAAAATATTGTTGACGAGGGGACCGTCGTTAAAAAGGGTGATTGGATTGCAACCCTTGATCGTTCGGAGTTCCAAAAGAAATATGTCGACAAACAAATTGAACTCGAAAAGGCGAATTCGAGATTCGTTCAAACCCAACTGGACACTACGCTACAACTTCGTCAGGCCCGCGATGAGCTGATCAATTTAAGTTACGCCACTGACGAAAAGAAGATCATTCTTGATCAATCGCAATTCGAACCTCCTGCTTCCATAAAGCAGGCCGAGATTAACTTAGACAAAGCCAAGCGAGCACATGAACAGGCGCTGGAGAACTACAAGATCAAGAAAAATCAGAACTTCGAAAAAATGCGCGAGGTCTCTGCTGAGTTGAGAAAGGTTCAGGGTGACTTTACAAACATGACTGATGTGCTTGAGTCATTCAATGTCAATGCCCCGGATGATGGGATGGTTATCTATGAAAAAGGGTGGGATGGTAAACCTGTAAAGGCAGGATCGCAGATTCAAATGTGGGAACCAACGGTTGACACCTTACCAGATTTAACCAAGATGGTCTCAAAAACATTCGTCAACGAGGTGGATGTTCGAAAAGTAAAAGCTGGCCAACGGGTAGACGTTGGTCTTGATGCTTACCCTGACAAAAAACTTTCAGGATCAGTCGTTCATGTGGCAAATGTAGGTGAGCAACGCCCAAACTCCGATGCCAAGGTATTTGAGGTGCGGGTCGAAATTGCTGGCACAGATCCTACGCTCCGCCCATCCATGACCACTAGCAACAAGATTATAGCTAGCATAAAAGATAGTACGCTCTTCCTTCCTTTGGAGTGCTTGCATAGTCACTTCGACACGATTACCTATGTCTACAAAAAAGTGGGGGCCAGCATTGCGAAACAGGAGGTGCTCGTTGGTGAAACGAATGCCAACGAAGCGGTCATTCTCACCGGGCTTCAGGAAAATGACCTTGTCTATTTGTCCGTTCCGTCCGGAGTTGAGGAACAAGAAATAGAGCTCCTGCCGGAACTCAATGGGAAGCGAAGAAAGAAAGATCAGCCAAGTGAGAAACCAGTTGTGCCGCAATCGCCAGGACAAGCAACTGGGGATGCCACTGAGAGGAAATTGCCTTCCCGAAAAAAAACCTAATCTCGTATGATGTCCGAAAGGCTTCTCGCAAATCTCTACGTTGCCGTTAACGCGGTGATGGCCAATAAACTTCGCTCCCTGCTTACCGGCCTCGGGATAATTTTTGGTGTTGCTGCCGTCATTGCCATGTTAGCCATCGGGAGTGGTGCCCAACAGGAGTTGTTGGAGCAAATCAAGCTCGTGGGTGTTAACAACATTGTCGTTAAGCCAATACTGGAACAAAAGGAAGAGAAAATTGAGGAGCAAGTGGGGAAGAAAGACAAGAAGAAGTTCTCACCAGGCCTTACCATTCGAGATGTTAACAGCATTCAGCAAACGATTCCCGGGATCTCCCGGATCAGTCCTGAGATTCTCATAGAAACCTATGTTATCCGCAAGGGCTATCGCCGCTCAGCAAAGCTCGTTGGCGTCGAACCTGCCTACTTCGAAATCTTCAATTTTCATTTGCGTGATGGGCAGATGTTCAACGAAGAACAGTTAAAAATCGGAGCTCCGGTTTGTATCATCGGACATGGAATAAAAAGTCGCTTCTTTCCGACGGCAGAGCCAATCGATAAAACCATCAAGGTGGGGCCTCATTGGCTGACTATCGTAGGCGTGCTGGATGAACGCACCGTTTCTCAATCCAGCATCAGCAAACTCGGTATTCGTGACTTCAACATGGATGTCTATGCTCCCCTTCACACCATTCTTGTACGGTACAAGAACAGGGATTTGATCACAGCGGATGCCCTTCGATTGGCCGCTATGCGAAGCAATGGTATGGTATTCAGGACCGGCGGTGATAACAGCGAAAATGAAGAACAGAATAAGAATTATCATCAGTTGGATAGGCTGGTGATCCAAGTGGATAAGACAGGTTCACTTGAGTCTTCCGCTGAAATTCTCCAACGTATGCTGAAGCGAAGGCATTATGATGTCGTTGATTACGAGATTGAGATTCCGGAACTTCTTTTGAAACAGCAACAGCGCACGAATGATATTTTCAACTACGTTCTCGGAGCTATTGCGGGCATTTCCCTGCTGGTAGGGGGCATCGGAATTATGAATATCATGCTGGCCTCCGTCCTCGAACGCATCAAGGAAATTGGTTTGCGGCTTGCCGTCGGGGCGCAGAAGAAGGATATCATTCAGCAGTTTCTTTTTGAAGCCATGATGATCAGCGCTACAGGTGGCGTCATTGGGGTTGCCTTGGGTGTATCTATGGCCTACATCATCTCACAAATTGCAGGCATACCAACTATCATTAGCCTGGCGTCCATTATTCTTTCTTTTGGAGTAGCTGGCTCCGTTGGTCTTATTTTCGGAATTGCTCCAGCACAACGTGCCGCCAGTCAGGATCCTATCACATCACTACGCTATGAATAAGAAAATCGTGTATTTTCTGATGGGGATGTTCTTCGTCCTGTCAGAATCAATAGCTCAAACTGCTCTCTCCATCAGCGATGCTATACAACGAGCTCAAAGCCAGTCGCCAACATTCCGTCAGATTGAAACGCGGAAAGAAACAAGGTACTGGCAGTACAGGACCTTTAAAACCAATTATAGCCCACAAGTACGACTAATCAGCAACAATGCGGGGTCGCTGTATACCAATAGTATCAGCCCTGTGCGGCAACCCGATGGATCTATCCAGTATATCCCCATTAATCAGTTTAACCCCGGTGTCAACCTCGCATTGCAGCAGCCGTTGCACTGGACAGGAGGGACATTGTCGTTCAATTCCATCCATAACTACTTCAACAACATTAGTGCAAACACTGCCCAATGGAATGGGACACCTATGAACATTCAGCTCAATCAACCTGTCTTTGCATTCAATCAGCTCAAATGGGATCGCAAGATTGAACCCGTTCGTTATGAAGAGTCCAAAAGGGACTATTCAGAGGGAATGGAACAGATAGCACGTGATGCTGTAAATTTCTTTTTCAGCGTGCTGCAGGCACAAATAAACATGCAGATTGCCAAATATAACCTGGCCAATAACGACACCATTTATCAAATTGAGAAAGGTCGATACAATATCGGCACCACCTCAGAAGACAAACTCCTGCAGGTCGAACTACAACTCCTTCGGTCGCGACAGGATGTAGCACAAGCCAATCTTGATCTCCAGACCGCAAGTCTACAATTGAGGACATTCATCGGTTTGCGAAATAGCGAATCGTTTGAGTTGTTGCTACCGGAGGAGATCCCTCTGTTTGATGTTAGCGAGGAGGAGGCATTGAGTCATGCGAAGGAAACGCGATCTGCATACATTGCCTTTGAGAGGAGAAAAATTGAAGCCGACGCGGCAGTGGCGCAGGCACGCGGACAACTCTACCAAGTCTCGGTCACGGCCTCTTATGGACTGAACAATGTAGGTTCCACGCTTTCGGAATTATATCAGGATCCTGCAAAACAACAATTTGCAAACCTGACATTTAACATCCCGGTGGTGGATTGGGGTCGACGCCGAGCTGTCACCAAAACTGCCTATGCGAATAAGCGGCTGATGGATTTCGTCATCGGTCAGGATGAAGTAAACTTTGAACAAGAGATTCTCACGCAAGTACGTCAGTTTGAAATGCTGCGGCTCCAAATAGAAATCACGAAAAAAGCAGACGAGGTTGCTCAAAAAAGGTACAACGTTGCGCAAAACCGGTACCTCATTGGAAAGATCGATATCACCAACCTCAATATTGCGCTAAATGAAAAAGATGCGGCGAAACGCAGTTACATAGTTGCCTTGAAATCTTTCTGGGCTGCCAACTATGACTTGCGCCGGCTGACTTTGTATGACTTTGCTAATCGCAAATACCTCTACAATCCGTTTGAGGTTAACTGACCCCTCCAATGGGTTTGCGTCACTGGCTTGATGCTTCGGGAAAAGATGGAATATTTCTTAGAATAGTTTTGAAAACGTTTCGCCCAGCAGCTTCCTCGAATATTTATTCTCTGCCAGCTTGCGCGCTGCGCGCTGCATCGGCTGTTGCTGCTCCGGCTTCATGACAAGTGGCAATACCTTTTTCATGAAATCACTTCTTTCGGTGGGGTTGATGTAAATGCCGCACCCGCTCTCTTCAATCTCACGTCTGATCCACCCTCCAAAATTGATCAGGATGATCTTTCCTCCTGCAAGCCCATCGAAGTATTTGTTCGGGCAACCCGTCTCTAAAATAGGAACCGTGTTGTAGCAGACGAATATAGCATCCGTCACATTCATCACTTCCTTAACTCCAGCCCGATTCACAAATCCGGTGAACGTTACATTGTCCAGCCGCTTTGCTGCTGCCTCCTTCTTCAGGTCAGCTAGCATCGCCCCATCGCCGCAAATAATAAATTGAATGGGCGTTTCCGTTTGGAGCGAAGTGGCCGCACATTCCAACAGATAATGCAACCCGTTGGCTACTCCCAGCGATCCGATGTATGAAACAACCGTCTTACCGATAGTCCGATACTTACTCTCCATGTCTTTCCTTTTCGCCTCGGGGCAATAAAAATCACAATCCGCCATGTTCGGAATAAAATGAATTTTCTTGCCAGGCATTTTCTGTTTGATGGCCGCTCCAATCATGGGTGAAAGAGCGACGATCGAATCGGCTTCTCGATAGATGGCTTTCTCTAGTCCAAAAAGCAAGCGCTTAAGTAGGCTATTCTTAACGAATCCTAACTGGATAGGAGCATCTGGCCACAAATCACCTACTTCAAAGATATATGGGATACCATACCGGAATTTCATCCATCGATTGGCTATGCCCACGGTCAGCGGTGCTGAAATCCCATACGTAATGTCATAGTCCTTATATCTGGACGAGAGAGCAATGACATTGAAAATAAACTTCAGAAAGGCCCAGGAGCGGGCGTAGAAGCCAAATCTGTTTTCATACGGAATAGGCAGGTAATGAACGTCAATACCATCAACCTTGGTGACCCTACTGGTTTTGTTTTTATGAGAAGTGATCACCGATATCTGATGGCCCGAATTGATCAGTGCTTTGGCCAGGTAATATGAGCGGAGTGCACCTCCGCCCTCAGGCGTATTGAAATGCTGATGAATCATCAAGATTTTCACGATGCAAATAAAGGAAAACCTTTTTAAGGCTACGCGTGGTCAGCCCCTGGAATGGGCAGCATATTAGCGTCCATGCGCCAATAGCTTTCAGTTGGTGGCGTGACTACACCTAAAATGGAGAGAGCGAAGTAGACTATTGCTTTACTTCAAGTCCACGTACATACTGTAAAATACTCTCCACTGCACGGGCAGGTGGTTCCAGGCTTGCCTTGTCGAGGCTATTTCTAGTTAGTAGGAGTTCCCGGTATTGTCTCTGCAATTCGGGATCCGAGGAAAGGCAACGATTAATCTCGTGACTTTCCTCCTCCGTGGTCTCTTGGTAGATAAACCTGATTAGATCGCTTTGGGTAAATGTTTTGGTCATAGGCGTATTGGGTTTTCGTCATTTTCTTTCTGAGATTGATAAGCGCATACCGCATCCGTCCAAGAGCCGTGTTGATGCTGACTCCTGTCTTGTCGGCAATCTCCTGGAAGCTCATGTCCATATAGTGGCGCATGATCAGCACCTGTCGTTGCTCATTGGGCAATTCCTTGATTAAGTCACGTAATCGGGCTTGCGCATCCTGGGCAATTTGCAGTGACTCGGCTGAATCCTCAGCAAAATCCATGGAGTTGAATAGCCGACTATTGTCCTCCAGCACGATTTCCGGGTAGCGGCGTGACCTCCGGTAGGAGTCGATAGCCATATTATGCGCAATCCGGCTTATCCAAGGCAGGAACTTCCCTTCTTCGTTGTAACGACCACTTCTGATGGTATTTACAGCTTTGATAAAGGTCTCCTGCAGGAGGTCTTCCGCCCGGTACCGGTCCTTCACAATCAAGTAAATGGCCGTAAAAATGCGCGATTTGTGACGATGGAGGAGCACTTCGAATGCCTCTTCGTTACCTTGTTGATAAAGCGCCAGTAACTCGCTGTCGCCACACTTTTTGTCTATCATTCTGTCTCACGATTAGGTAACGTAGAGATCGGTATCGATAGTGTGGGGGTTGGTTGGTATTTGTTTGGACTGAAAAGGTAGAAATAATCCCTTAAGACCCAAAAAAATTTCGTGAAATATCTTGTCTCCTACCCAATTTCTTTTCCTATTTGTCCCTTATGTTTTGTCGAAGTAACCACCCCCATGGCCGCGAGTAAGAAGAAAGTAATCAAAAGCCTCGATAATTTATCTGAGGATTTGAGGGAATTGCTGAAAAAGCAGTATCCAGCAGGATATGAGCATAGTATTACCCGCATAAACAATGCAAAGAAGGAGCCCATCTTCGTTTTCCCCCTGGAAGCCGATGAAGCGACCTACCTGGTAAAAATCCCAGCCACAAGAAACAGCGAAGGGGAATACGATGTTGAGTCCAAACCCAAAGACCCTGAATTTGGGGCTGAAGAAAAGAACGTCGAGGAGGATTTCGGAAACTCCGATGATTTTGGGGGAGACGACAATTACGGAGACGAAGAAGGTGGCGAAGCGGATCAGCCCAAAGACCCCAGCTACGAGCCGGATTTTGACCGTTAGTTGCTAATCTTACTATTCCGCTTGCCCCATCTGCATCGGGTGGTGCTTTTGTTTCCGGCATCCCCCAACACAAACAGTTATCCGTACATTTAGGGTCTACACATGAGTGCCCCCGCCGTTGATCCCGAGACAAGACTGGATGATTTAGATCCAAGGGAATACATTATCATCAAAAGGGCCCGGGTTAACAATTTGAAGAATTTGAGTGTTGCCATCCCCCGGAATAAACTGGTGGTAGTCACTGGTCTTTCCGGCTCCGGCAAATCGTCACTGGCTTTCGATACACTTTTTGCGGAGGGGCAGCGTATGTACGTGGAAAGTCTAAGCTCATACGCCCGGCAATTCTTAGGGCGCATGGAGAAGCCCGATGTAGACTACATCAAAGGAGTTTCTCCCGCCATTGCCATTGAGCAGAGAGTAAATACACGGAATCCTCGATCGACAGTTGGAACAAGCACCGAGGTGTACGATTATCTGAAACTTCTTTTTGCTCGGATTGGAAAGACAATCTCCCCGATAACCGGAAAGGAAGTGAGTCGTGATACGGTAACCGGGGTAGTAGATGTGATAAATCGGCTTGACCGCGGCAGTCGGGTAATGATTGCCACGCCCCTAAAGATTCAAAAGCACCGGAAGACTAACGAGGAATTGGAGCTCCTTCTCCGCAAAGGCTTCACACGGATTATCTTAAATGGCGAAGTGAAATTTATCGAGGAGGCTCTGGCAGAACCCAAAAAGAAATCTTCTGGTACAAAGAAATTAGTATCTCCCGAAATAGAAATTTTGATCGATCGGGCCAGCATCAGCCCCGATGATGAAGACCTCGGGTACCGGCTGTCGGATTCCATTCAAACTGCCTTCTTCGAAGGTCATGGAGATTGTCACATTTATGTAGAAGGAAGGGAAAGGCTTCAGTTTTCAGACCGATTTGAACTTGATGGCATGACGTTTACAGAGCCATCTGTAAATTTTTTCAGTTTTAACAATCCATTTGGGGCCTGTCAAACCTGTGAAGGATTTGGAAAAATTCTTGGCATCGATGATGAACTCGTTATTCCCGACAAGGGCCTGTCACTCTTCGAGGGCGCAGTTGCTCCCTGGCGGACTGAAACCATGAGCGAGTGGGTGAAGCCGTGGTTGCGTAATGGAGCCAAGTACAATTTTCCAATACACCGTGCCTATCATGATCTGTCCCAAAAGGAGCGCGAACTTTTGTGGAATGGAAACAACGAACTTGATGGAATCAATCAATTCTTCAAGTACCTGGAATCAAAAACCTATAAAATTCAGTATCGGGTAATGTTATCCCGGTACCGAGGACGAACCACCTGTCCAGATTGCCGCGGTACCCGGCTTCGCAAGGATGCCTCGTATGTTAAAATCGCTGGCATCTCCATTACGGACCTGGTGCTCCTGCCCATTGAAGAAGTCTTGGCGCTCTTCACCAACCTTAAGGTTGTGGAGCGTGATCAGAAAGTGGCAGACCGTCTGCTAAAAGAAATCCGGTATCGCCTTGAATATCTCGACAAAGTAGGCTTGGGTTACCTAACGCTGAATCGCCTTACGAATACACTTTCAGGCGGTGAGTTTCAACGCATTAAACTGGCAACTTCCCTTGGAAGTGCTTTGGTAGGATCGATGTATATCCTTGACGAACCAAGCATCGGACTACACCCAAAAGACACAGAGCGTATGGTGCAGGTGTTGAAATCATTGCGAGACCTTGGAAATTCTGTAATTGTCGTGGAACACGAAGAGGAAATTATGCGGGCAGCGGATCAGATTATTGACATTGGACCCGATGCGGGACAGCACGGCGGGCTGCTCGTGTTTCAGGGCACGATCTCCGATATCACCGACAAAACCAAAACGCACACAGCAGACTATCTCAGTGGCAAAGAAAAAATTCCGATACCGGTCCGTCGAAGAAAATGGAAAGACGCTGTAGTTGTGACCGGGGCCCGGGAGAACAACTTGAAAAATCTGACCGTAAAATTCCCCCTTGGTGTGCTTACGGTGATTACCGGAATCAGTGGCTCCGGCAAATCGACCCTGGTAAAGAAGATTCTCTATCCCGCCATTGGAAGAATAGGCGGAATGGTCTCCGAATCCCCAGGTCGATACGATAAGTTGGAAGGAGATGTATCTACCATAACACAAATCGAATACATCGACCAACACCCGATCGGAAAATCCTCTCGATCAAATCCAATAAGTTACGTCAAGGCATACGATATCATCCGTCAGTTATATGCCGACCAACCGTTGGGTAAGCAGCGCGGGTATAAGCCCTCACACTTCTCCTTCAACGTTGATGGCGGAAGGTGCGACAACTGCGAAGGAGAAGGAGAAATCAAGGTGGAGATGCAGTTCATGGCAGATATTTTTCTCACTTGTGAAGTTTGTCATGGCAAGCGGTTCAAATTTGAGGTCCTGGAAGTTGAGTACAACGGTAAAACTATTTCTGATGTCCTCGACCTTACGGTGACGGAGGCTATGGAATTCTTCAAAGACAAGAAATCGATAATCGACAAGATTCAGCCGCTATTTGATGTAGGGCTTGGGTATGTGAAACTGGGCCAGTCCTCGAACTCCTTAAGCGGTGGCGAAGCGCAGCG
>JANNAZ010000020.1:0-2203 GCA_031384895.1 Cyclobacteriaceae bacterium
TGAAATTCTTTTGGATGGGGCGTGAGAATGCTGTCATGCGGAACAAGATGGAGCAACTCGCGATTGGCTCCAAGGATATTCAGGGCATCGGCATCCAGGACCATCGGCTTTCCTGATTCAAGAATTTCCCGAAGTGCGGTAACCGTAATCTCAGATTGCCCGATGCCGGGGCCAATTCCGATAACATCGTATCCGTCCAAAGACGGAGCCCTTGAAAAGAGATTTTCGTTTGGATCGAGAGAGAGCATAGCCTCCGGCACAGATGTCTGGAGAATGTCGTTACCACTTCTCGGTACATGGACGGTGAGCAAGCCTGCTCCTGCCCGCAAGGCTCCACGTGCCGACAGTATCGCGGCACCCATCTTACCTAAACTGCCCGCAATCAACAACGCATGCCCATAGTCTCCCTTGTGGCTAAACTCATCTCGCTGCACTAAGATTTTCCTTACAGACTTGCGCGTCATGTAGTACCGTGACGTCTCGCATGAGCGAATAAATGATTTATCCAAGCCGATATCTACACTATGCCACTCGCCAACCACGCTGTGGTTTTCGGGAAGAAGGAAGGCAAGTTTTGGGAGTTGAAAGGTGACGGTGTGATGCGCCTTCACCCTGGGGCCAGTAGAATGTTGGTCTGCAAACAATCCAGAAGGGATGTCCACAGCAACGCGAATGGCTTCAGTCCTATTCATCGCATCGATAGCTTTCTCGTAAATGCCTTCCGCCGGCCGTGTTAAGCCTGAACCAAACAGCGCATCGACAAGAACGTCGCAATTGGAAAACGTCTCGACATCTGAAACAAAGTCCCTGATTTCAATCTTCCCGTCAATCCGTTTTAAGTTGGTTATAAAATCTCCTGACTCATTGCCTCCGCGAACAATCCACACGGTGATCGTGTACCCCCATTCATGGAGTATCCGGGCAATACCCAATCCATCACCGCCGTTGTTTCCAGTTCCGCAGACAATGACAATCCGCATGGACGCATCAAACTTGAGCGCGAACCAATTCACAAACGCTTTGCACGCACGCTCCATCAGGTCGATGGGAGCAACCGGCTCAAACTGGATCGTATGTGCATCCAGCTCTCGAATCTGGCCGATGTCCAGGATTTTGACCATGAAACGAAGTTACAACGAGGAGGGTTAGCCTCCACTATGCATGGTGTTTCCTATGGATAGAAATTACTTCCAGGCACCAAGAATTATCCCCTGCACGGTAAGAGAGACAATTCCGTATCCTGCATTGATTAGAAAAAGAGTTAGCGATTTGCCTTCGAACAGGTAGTACGTACCGAGAAAGGTGGCAACCCAACCGAAGCCGGCTGCAAATCCCGCAGAAGCACCGAAGGTAAGATCAGCTTCCGGGCCAAGAAACATGGCCAGGTTGAAGGCAGAAATCAACGCAAGCACAAAGGCAAGCCCGAAGATCTTTGCCATGTTTCTTCCCTTCAGACTTTCTTCCGTGAAACCATTCTCCCGCATCCACGCTTTGCTAAAAAGCGCCGGTGAGTACCATAGCCCGCCAATCAGGAAAGTGGAAAGAGCGGCGGTCAAAACGGCCAAATAGTTTAAGTGCGACATGTCCATCATTGTTTGGTTTAATCGAATGGATTTAACGGATTCCCATTTCTTGCAGTCAACAAATTGGAGATCTATTTGAAGGAATTTACAGGAACGGAATGTGCCTCATTCAAGAGGAGGGCTGTCATCATGCAATTCGAGGGAATTTCAAACACATTCGCTATTTTGTGGACCCTCCCATGAATACTATGAAGAAAATTCTATTCCTCCTTTTGCTCCCTTTCGCGCTGCAGGCACAAAACAAAGCCGTGCAGGCCAGCCGTTCATGGATCAAGAAAGAAGGCCCCGCGATTCTTAGCACATACGCGCAGTTGCTGGCCTTGCCCAATCACGCATCGGATTTGATCAACATCCGGAAAAACGCAACACTGATCAAAGACTTGTTCGGTGCCCGCGACTTTTCCATGCAGCTATTGGAGTTGGACGGAGCGCCTCCCATCGTTTATGGTGAGCGAAAAGTGGTCAACGCGCAAAGAACCCTCTGCTTCTACGTTCACTACGATGGGCAACCAGTAGATCCCACTACGTGGAAGAATGCACCCTTCACACCGGTAATGTATGACAACGCGATGTACAAAGGAGGCAAGCCCATCCCCTTTCCAAAAACGAACGAACTCATA
>JANNAZ010000160.1:0-4759 GCA_031384895.1 Cyclobacteriaceae bacterium
CTCGGCTCCTCGTCCTGAGCAACCAATGGAAAAGTCAGCATACATAGAATTACTGCCAGGAATTGAGTTGTTCTGATTTTCTTTGGCTGCATGGGTTGAGTTAGCTGGTTTGTTGAGGGAATCACCGCAAGATAAATCATATCATCTGTAATTTGTGTAGTACAGCGGACAATTCTCCATTCATCAGAAGCGATTGTGAGAAGACCAAAAAAGCATTTAGCTTGGTGAATCAACTTGATACGGGTTAGGAATTAGAATCAAACCACATTGCCTCATGAAACGTTCCAGTACTGCCTTCATTGTCGCTATTGCGCTCCTGGTCCTTCCTCAGGATGCCTTTGCTCAGGAAAAGCACTATTTTCAAAAAGACTTCCCTATTGATGAATTTGCTGCGCGTCGGGCAAAAGTATTTGATGCGATTGGCAACGGTGCAATCGCTCTTATTCAAGGCGCTCGTGGCATTGCAGGCTTTAGTTTATTCCGCCAGTCCAATGACTTTTACTATTTGTGTGGCGTCGAATCGGCCCATGCCTATCTCTTGTTGAATGGGAAAAGCAAGAAATCATCGCTATACCTTCCCCATCGGGATGCGGGCACAGAGAATGGTGAGGGAAAAGTTCTCTCTGCTGAAGATACGGATCTGGTCAAGCAGTTAACCGGAGTGGATCAGGTAAAGGGATTGGAATATTTATCGATGGATCTAATAGGAGCTGACTTACTCCGACCCCCCGCACTTTCTTTGTATACACCCCTCAGCCCAGCCGAGACAGGAACGGATAGCCGGGATGAATTATTGGCTGGCCAGGCCCTGAATGCTTCTGACCCGTGGGATGGGCAACCTTCAAGAGAGGCAACCTTTGTGCGCTTGATCAAAGAGCAGTTTCCGCAATTCGAAGTGCGGGATCTCTCTCCCATTCTCGATCCCATGCGTCTGATAAAAAGTAAGAACGAGATTGAACTCATTCGCAAAGCCACACAAATTGCCGGTCTTGCGATCATGGAGGCCATGCGATCAACCCTTCCTGGTGTATATGAATATCAATTGGATGCGGCGGCAAAATATGTTTTCTATGTTAACGGATCTCGCGGTGACGGTTACCCGTCTATCATTGCCGGTGGCACGAATGCATTTATGGGACATTATTTTCACAAAACTGATGTGCTTCGCGATGGCGATCTGGTACTTATGGACTACGCTCCCGACTATCGTTATTACACCAGCGATGTTACCCGGATATGGCCAGTTAACGGCAAGTTCGATAAAGCGCAGGCTGAGTTGTACAACTTCATTGTAGCCTACCGCGATGCGCTATTCAAGTACATCAAACCGGGAACAACAGCGAAAGACGTGCTGGATCAAGCTGCCGCAGACATGAAGAAATATCTGGTGGGCAAGCAATTTGCCAAACCAGCGTATCTTAAGGCTGTGCAAGAGGGCGTAAATTTCCGTGGTCATTTCCAGCATCCCGTTGGAATGGCGGTTCACGATGTAGGTAGAGTTCATGGTGTTCCACTGCAGCCCGGAATGGTGTTTACCATTGATCCCATGATTTGGATCCCTGAAGAAAAGCTTTACATCCGGATTGAAGATGTTGCCATTGTGACAGCAGACGGAGTAGAAAACCTAAGTGCGTTTGTGCCCTCTCGAATAGAAGATGTGGAGCGTACCATAAAGGAAAATGGGTTGATCCAATTCCTGGCACCTCTCCCACTTCCACCTGACAAATAAATCTGACTGTCCTAAATCAATTAGTTGACTTCTGCATGAAAAATTGGAAACTGAATTTTGCCGTTATCTCCTGGTTGCTGATGGTCGGACTATCATCGCCTGCCTTTGCCGACAATTACCCGAAGAACCCAAAGGTCGACGCGCTCAACTATGCTTTTAGAATCGGGCTGTCAGATGCTTCAGATGAAATCACGTGTGAGGTGACGATTGATATCCGTTTCGTTGGCGAAGGCGTTCAAACGCTGCGTTTTGACTTGGTAAATGCTTCATCAGAATTACAAGGCAAAGGCATGAAGGTGTCTGGTGTCATGTCCGAAGGCAAAGCTATTCCCTATACACACGTCAAGGATGAGCTGGTTATCACACTCCCTTCTTCACCGGCTGTGAATCAACGTATTAAGTACACAATCTCGTATAGCGGAATACCCGCCACCGGTCTTAAGATCGCCAAAAACAGATATGGCGATCGCACTTTCTTCAGCGATAACTGGCCAAATAAAGCCCGGCACTGGCTGGCCACGATTGATCATCCCTATGACAAGGCGATGTGTGAGTTCATTGTAACGGCGCCGAATCAGTACCAGGTAGTCTCCAATGGATTGATCGTAGAGAAGACTGATCTTCCTGATGGAATGCGCCTAACGCATTGGAAGCAATCCGTTCCGATTGCACCTTGGTTGTATGTACTTGGCGCCGCCCGCTTTGCTGTTCAGTATGTGGACAAGTATGACGGAAAATCGATTGAAACCTGGGTCTATGCGCAGGACAGGGACGCGGGCTTCAGCGACTTCGCTGAACCAACAAAGAAAGTGCTGGAGTATTACAGTGACATGGTGGGTCCATTCGCCTACGAAAGACTGGCAAACATCCAGTCCAACAGCGTGAGTGGCGGAATGGAAGCCGCATCAGCAATCCTATACAGCGAGACCTCCGTTACTGGCGATAAAAGTAACCGGTGGCGGAATGTCGTCATTCATGAAATCGCTCATCAGTGGTTTGGAAACGCGGTCACTGAACATGATTGGGATGATGTCTGGTTGAGCGAAGGATTTGCCACCTACTTTACCCTGCTATTCATCGAGCATGCGTATGGTCACGATGAGTTCTTGAATGGCCTCCAATCCAGCAAGAAGTCAGTACTTTCCTTTCATGCCAAGAAGCCAGATTACACTATCATCCACAACAACCTCAAGAACATGGAGGATGTCACCAGTTCACATACTTATCAAAAGGGAAGCTGGACGTTACACATGTTGCGTGGCGTAATCGGGACAGATGCTTTCTGGAAAGGGATACGATCGTATTACAAGAAATACTACAATCAGAATGCGACCACGACCGATTTTCGACGAGAGATGGAAGAAGCCTCCGGCCAGGACCTGACCGTATTCTTTCAGCAGTGGTTATACAAGCCTGGCGCCTTACGTCTTGGTGGAAGCTGGCAGTATGACGCCAAAGCAAAGCAAGTCCGGATCACCCTTGATCAGACACAAACTGACGGCAGCCTTTTCACGATGCCCCTGGAGCTTGGCCTCCAATTCAAAGGTCAGGATCGGCCTACCATTGAACGAGTAATGGTAAATGGAAAGTCAAATGTCTATAGCCTTCATGCGGAGACCGAACCAGAGAACGTTATGCTCGATCCAAATATGTGGGTTCTTATGGAGGCCGATTTCAAAAAGAAGAAATAGCGGCTTCTTACTTTTTTTTGATTGGACGGTTTAAGTAGTAGAAGTTCAAAGCATCCGAATTGCTTTCAATGATGTCTGGTCGTTTGTCCCCGTTAAGGTCCGCGGTGATGATGTCATAGGTATTAAGCTTCTCCG
This sequence comes from Cyclobacteriaceae bacterium, assembly GCA_031384895.1. Classification (GTDB taxonomy): domain Bacteria; phylum Bacteroidota; class Bacteroidia; order Cytophagales; family Cyclobacteriaceae; genus ELB16-189. The sequence goes on from JANNAZ010000160.1 coordinate 3,556, forward strand.
TACCAAGCATAATCTTCGTCCACATTTTACCATTGCCACCATTCATGAAAACCGTGTTCGGAGCTCCGGCATTTGCGATAACGATGTCAATATGCCCATCCAGGTCCAGATCATCGATAGCGACAGAATAGGATTCGTCATTGCTTGGATCAAAGACTATAGCACGGGAATACTTCATTTCCCGATCCCCAAAATAAATCCAATTCGGTTCCCCAATATTGGCGGTAACGATATCAAGGAAACCATCCTTGTCAAGATCAACAAGTGCTACGGCTCGAGTCTCATCCTTACCCGTGCCGAAGGGTATTCTCTTCTCAAATCCTAAACTGCCATTATTGAGATAGATGTAGTTTTGTTGACCATCCCTGTTTGCCAAAACCAAATCAAGGTGTCCATCTCCATTCATATCCGCAACCTCGGCATCGATGGTTGACTCATTCTTTCCGCCAAAATATCGAGTATCGGGAAAGGTGCCGTGACCGTCATTTAGGCATATTTCATTCTCAGCACCCCGATTAGTGACGATAATATCTATATCACCGTCTTTATCAATATCCGCGACGGTCAGGTTTCGGGTAGGCGTATACGCTTTCCCGAAGGAGCTTCCTCTTTTGAAAATCCCTTTGCCATCGTTGATGTAAATAGCGCTGGGTGCCATATCATTCCCGACCGCTACATCCAAATCTCCATCACCGTCAAAGTCTGCCAGCTCTGTTGCATAACTGGTTTCGCTAATATCATCCAGCGGTCTTGAAACCGTAAATATGCCGAAGCCGTTGTTGAAGAACACCCTGTTTTGTTCCGGCCAATGTCTGCCATTAGCCACCACAGCATCGATGTCTCCGTCATTATCGATATCTCCCACCCCAATGGATGCGGTTTTGTCATTGGGTCCTCCCAGGACAAATCTCTCGTTAGTTAGAAATATAGTTTGTCATAACCCATATTAGGCATCGCGATTGATTTGATATAGCTAACTGAATCAAAAATTCCTTTGATCATGCTGATTTTTAATTCGCATTGTCTGCTTTATAGCAACTAAATTGATATGCTAACAGGCAAAAACCGGCCAAAAGCAGTCCTTCCAAATCAGCTTCCAGCTGCCCCGTATGTTAAAGGGTGTTATACGGACACGGGATTAGAAAATAATGCTGTTTCATGCCGTTAGGATATGATAAGTGCTGTCTGTCTTATTAATTATTAT